>JANOQU010000226.1:0-5484 GCA_031422355.1 Actinomycetes bacterium | reverse complement strand
GCTGACGCGGCGGGGGCCGGAGATCGTGGTCGGTGCCGCCGGGCGCATCACGACGCAGCGAGCCCCTTGCCCGAGGGCCCATTCCAGTTCGCTGCACGCCCAGTCGAGATTTGCCAGCGAGATGTACGGAGCGGCGTAGATCCGGTCCTGGTAGTTGCAACCCCAGTCCTCGTTCAGCCATCGATTGAAGGCGCTGAACGTCGTCGTCATGGCTTCGATGTCGTGCTTCAACGGCTCTTCGTAGAGCACGCCGAGTGTGGGAAACAGCCAGCATGCTTCCAACCCCTGCTCGTCCAGCTTCAGCACCCGAGCATCACGATTTCGGTACGCGGCCGGGATCGGCTCTCGGTCGCGCAGCATGTCGAGAGGATTACGACCGTTGGGATTGCCGCGGAAATACTCGTGCATCGCGCCAGCCTTGGCAATCGGCGTGAATGTGGCGTTCGTGACGGCACGGCTGACTCGGCCTCCGACGACGTGGTACTTACGGCCATCGATCTCACTCCACTGCACGCAACGCGCTTTCATTGAAGCAGGCACATGACGGGTGAACGCATCGAGCGCCTCGTAGTAGTGGTTGTCCGCGTCGAACGCTTTGAAGTCCAATTGCGTCCGTGTCTCGCCCATTTCACTCATGAACGGAACCATAATCCGACCGCAACCCAAAATCTGACGCGGCGTTAGATTTGCAGCGCAGCGATCACGTCTGCGCTCAGATGGATGGTGCGTGGACGAATCGTCCAGCGCTTGGCTCTGCGATGGAAGGCCACGTCGGGCCGGTCATCGAGCGCACGAGTGCGCCTCCCGAACGCCAAATCACAGCGTCGATCACATAGTGATGGAGGTTCAAGAACACGAAGCACACAGCCGTGAACAGCAGTGGGGCATCGCTGATTGCGACGGTTGTGTTCAGTTGCTGAGGCAACCAGACAGTGAGCAGGAGGCCTCCACACGCGGCGCCCCCGAAGACTTCTAACCAGCGCAACACCGTGTGACGCGAGAGCGCTCCACTGGTGGCAACCTCGGCCCGATAGCAGCAAGCGAGGTATTGGACGCCGTGCAATGCGCCCAGCGCGAGCGTCGCACCGAGGTAATCGGTCGGGGCAAGCAGCCACAGAAACGCTGCCGCATATGGCGCGACCATCAGCGCTGGTGGCCGGACCTGATGCCTTCGCGCGCTTCTCCACACAACGCTCGCAATTGCTACAGCGCATGCAAGCCCGATCACCCGAACCACGGAGAAGACGCTCGCTGGAACCAGCCCGAGTCCAATGGACAAGCCGGCGTACCGCGTACCGGTTCCGATCGAGAGCACCTCCGCTGCGCCAACGAGCCAGAGTGGGTACAGGCCATAGCGAAGCACCCGAACGTCCGCGGCGGTCAGCGAGATGCCCCGATAGCGCGCTCCGAGTCGGACGATGCCATAGACCTGCTTGATGTAGTGCCATGTTGTGCTCAGGAACACCACCGTCACCAGGGTCCGAGTGGAGTTCCGAGTTGCTTCGCTGCCTGACAACACCGTCACGAGAACGATCACCATCAACGCCGTTGCCAGTGCAATTGGGAAGATCGCAAGTGCAACAGGTCGTTCGCGAATTGCTCCGGTTCGGCCGTACGCCAAGCGGTACGACATGCCGAAGTGCATCGCGCCGAGGACTGCGGCTGGCCAGTAGGTCGGGACCCCGAACGAGCCGAGCGAATGGCCGAAATGTGCGCCGACCCGCGCAACGATCCACAACACGACGGCGATCCAACCGGTCAGCCATCCATCCAACCGCCGACCAACGAGCGCCGTTGCGCTATGCGTGGCAACCACCGTCATCGACGCAGACTACTCTTTGCATCGTCGATGCGGAATCGTGTCGGCTCCACGTCGGATGCGCAAGATCAGGATGGGTCGAGATGAGAAATTTCGGAGCATGGCTCATGATCGGATTCGGAGCGTTGTTGTCCGCCGGAGGGCTCGGCCAAAATGCAATCGAAGTAGGTGGCTCGATCAGTTGCGGGGGCAGCGCACAGGTTGGCGTCCTCGTCACTTGCGACTTCGGTACATTGACCGTCGACAAGGTTGTCGTCGGAACGCCACCGGCGGCGCCGTGGACCGTGACGATTGGATCGACGGACTGCGCAAGCGGACTGGTTGGGCGCATGGATCTCGTTCAGTCGATTCCGGCGGCAGGCGGCTCCGTGTCCGTTGCCGAGTTGTACGTCCATACGGACACCAACGCGACCGCGTTCTGCCACTACACCGTGACCGAGTCGCCGGTTGCAGGGTGGACGCCTACCTACAGCCCGGTCGGCCCTGTGACGCTGACCGCGAACGGCGAGACCACAGTTGAGATCACCAACACCGAAGACTCGCCCGAGACCACGATCGCCCCGACCACCACCACGATTGCGCCGACAACGACCACCATTGCCCCGACAACGACCACGATCAGCGCACCGACAACGTCCGCCGCCCCGACCACGACCGTCGCCACCCCGACGACCACGATCGCCGCGACGAGCACCAGCACCATCGCCGCCAGTAGTACGACGACTGCGGCGACCGTCCCTGCGATCGTGACCACGACTGATGCTGGCTCCGGAGCCAATGCTCCGGCCGACGTGATTCTGCCGACCACCGGCACCGACTCCTCGAGCACGCAGACCTATATCGGGTTCGGCCTGATCGGCCTCGGGGCCGTGATGCTGATCACCCGTCGTCGTGCCCGGACCCAATCGGCGTCCTAACAAGGTCGAGCATTAGGTTGGCCACGTGCCTTCCACGACCAGTCCCTCCCGAGCCCGCCTTGGCGACGCAATGCGTCAACTCGGCCACGATGTCGTCGGGCACGAGGCTGCCGATTCTGTTCTCGATGACCTGACCGACGCACTGCGTCGATCCAGTCAGGCCCTCTCGGCTGGCGCACCGCGATCTCGAAACAACGCCGGCTTTCACGACCGGTGGACTGCAGACCTCGCCGAGGGCGATCAGGTCCCCAACTGGGACGATCGCCCGTTCTCCGGACCGTGCAGTCCGTGGAGCGTCGAACCGGACATCCGTCGCCACCGCGAAGGTGTGATCGCCAGGGTCACCTTTCGTGCTGCCCACGAGGGGGCGCCGGGCCGTTGCCACGGCGGTATCGTCGCCGGCTTCTTCGACGACATTCTCGGCTCGGTGCTCGGTGTCATCGGCGAAGGCGCGTTCACCGGAGAGTTGACGATCCGCTACGAACTTCCCGTCCCGCTGCACCGCGAACTGGTGTGCATCTGCCGCTACGAGGGCCGGGAGGGTCGCAAGCTTTTCCTCACTGGCGAACTCTGCGACGGCGACGTCGTGCTGTGTCGGACGAAGTCGATCTTCATCCAGCCGAAGTCCGCGCTGTCACAGTCCACCTTCGACCCTGCCTGATCTTTCACCTTCGACCCATGTGACCGTTCAACGAGGCTGGCGCACCATTGCCCACGCGTGTGGGCCACCCTCAGCGACCAGATGATGGTCAACCGACTCGAACCCAAGCCTTTGGTAGAACTCCACATTTGCCGGAAGCGACGTCTCCAAGAAGCACTCGACCCGGGAGGCGTCGGCTTGATCGAAGACCGGCTGCAATACCCTCGACGCGAGCCCCTGACCCTGATGCGAGGGGGAGGTTCCCAACACTCCGAGGTAGAGATGCCGTCCGACCGGGCGCTTTGCCGCACCAAGTTCTGCATCGACCGATGCTGCGTGCCTGTCCCCCTCCAACGCCGCGACCATCGGCGCGACCTCGGCCAGGACCGCCGCCGGAACCTCGATCGCGCTATCCATCCAGGCCGCAACGGACTCGACGACACCATCGACTTCGGCCAGCCACACCTGTCCGAACGGAAGACTCATCGTCCGCAGGGAGAGATGCTGCAGCGCACGAATTCGCTGCACGTGATCCACTGCGTCGACGGTCCAACGCGTCCACGGCGAGTCGTGGAACGCTGATGCGAGCACGTCGGCAGCAGGTCCGATATCGGCAGCAACCGCCCGCCTCACCACTGGGTCAGACCCGGCCGCAGTTGCGCGCTGCGAGCGCCCACTCTCCACGCGTTGTAGTCGGCCAACCGTCCGGACGGGGCAAACGTCAAATCCAAGTCGCCATGGTTCGTCACAAGATTCAACATGAGCGGCATGCTTGCGATGAAACCAGCATCGATGTTCGTCTCAACCGGTTCACCGCTGGTACGAGTCTTGGCATCAAGCCGCTTCAATGCACGGGCGAGTCGTTCGAGATTGAACCACTCGCGAGAAGGAATGACGTCGATGTCTTCAGTTGGCAACGAAGAACCGTGAATAATCGCCGCGAAACCTCCAATGACGACGAACTCGACGCCCTCTGATTTCAACACTCCACAGATCTCTACTGGATCGAAAGTCATCGTCGTGGCCGAGGTTCGACAAAGCGAACGGTGGCACGAATCTCCATCAACGTGTTGGCGACATCGACCATATGGGCGACCCGGTCCTCGACAGACATGCGCAGTTGACGACGGATCTGCCCGATGTCGACTCCGCGCTCATCTTCAATCACTGGCAACTGCTCCACAAGGACAGTGTAGGACCGACGCACTCAGCTCCGCTTGAGTTGACAACCGTTCCGTCGCTCACTCGCAAGAGATCTGGGTCGATAAGGATCCGCAATTGGTTGTGTGGCCTACCGCCTTCGGCGCTCGAGCCGACTCTGACCTCCGCTGGCTCCGAACCTCGCTGAACTACCGTTGCGCCGTGACCCAAACCATCGACGGCTACGTCGCAGTCGCACTGCTCCCCTTGGGGTCAGTCGCCTTGGCAGTGTCGTTCGCCTTGTCCCGGCGATTCGGACTGCCGTTCCTGCGGGTTCTGTTCGCTGGTCTGACACTCGGTGTGATCCTCTCCGTGACCCTGTTCGGGAGGATGCTGAAGCTCGAACACTGGGGTAGCGGAGATCTCACCGTGTCGTGGCTGACGGACGATGCGCTGTGGTCCGGCGTAGCGGACATCGATCGTCCGTGGCTGCTCAACTTCGCTCTTTACATGCCCGCCGGGTTCTCGCTGGCTCGGGCCTTTGTGAGGGCCGCAGTGGTGGTGTTGTTGCTAGCCATGCTGTCGCTGTTCATAGAGTTTGTTCAACGCTGGACGATGTTGGGCACCGGCGACCCGGCAGACCTGGTTGCAAACGTCTTGGGTGCCTCGCTCGGCGCTAGCGGCGCCGCCCTCGTGGCCGTCAGGACAGCAGACGCTCCTCGAAGGGGTAGTCATTCATGATTTCGATCCCGGTCTCGGTAATCAACAGTTGGTCCTCCAACTTCACTCCCTCGCCCGTGGCGGGCGAACCGATGTAGCTCTCAACACAGAAGACCATGCCCGGCTCGAACTCGTCGTCGAGGGGATACGGCACGCCTTCGACGTGAAACGGGAGATTCGGATACTCACCGATCATGCCAAGACCGTGGCCGACGCAGTAGTAGCGGCTCGACCGATGTTCCTCCGGA
>JANOQU010000225.1:0-1511 GCA_031422355.1 Actinomycetes bacterium | reverse complement strand
GACCGATCCCGAGTTGGCCGGTGCATTCACCGAATCGGGTGATCTGTACGCATCCATGGACGGCGCGGTGTTTGCCGTCTTCGCCGGTGTTACCGGGACTGACGCCGATGACGGCTTGGCGATCGAGTTGATGAAACTCTGGCTCGCCAGCGTCGGGTGAGGTCCGCGACTTCGGGTTGTCACGCGCTGCAGTTGACGCACTCTCCATAGATGTCGATCGAGTGGTGCCGGGCATTGAACCCGGCAGCGCTGGTCGCATCTTCGAATGCCTTGTCGAGTGCATTCTCGACTCGGTTCCCGAGTTCGATGTCGCTGATCGCGCCGCATGATTCACAGATCAGGTGATGGTGGTGTGACGTCAGATCTTCGGCCAACTCGTAGTGGGCGTGGCCGGTGTTGTGGATCAGTCGTCGAACGACCCCGGCCTGTTCCATCACCAACAAGTTGCGGTAAGCCGAACTCTGAGGGAGCGTGCGGCGTGCCAACAGCAGATTCGGCAACGTCACTGGACCCTGTGCCGCGACCAGCGACTCGACCAACTCCTGGCGACCGTTTGTGTATCGCTGTCCGTGATCGCTGAGCCGTTCGCGAACGGTCCTGTGGAGATCGAGTGCTGTTCCCATTGATGAGAACCTATCTCGGTCAGCGGATCGAATTGTTGAGATACGGGATTGAGAACTGTTCCCGATAGTGTCCCTGGCATGACAAACGCCATCACCGTCCCGTCATGGTCTGCCCGCCTTGGAGTTGCCGCGTTGGTGATCGGCCTTGCGGTCCCGCTGGGGTGTAGTTCCGATGCAGGATCGGCGGAGACGACGACTGCGCAGTCGATCGCAGTCAGCGATTCGGCTTCGGGAGCACGACTTCAGATCGTTGCTTCGTTCTATCCGCTGCAGTTTGTGACTCGCCTGGTAGGTGGGGAACGGGTCGACGTCAGCAATCTGACACCGCCAGGCGTCGAACCGCACGACCTCGAACTGACGGGTGAGAACACAGCGTCGCTCCAGGACAGCGATCTCGTCGTGTATCTCGGCGGATTCATGGCTGCACTCGACAGCGCAGTGACAGCAGTGGCATCTTCACATGCTCTCGACGTGGCATCGTCGGCTCGACTCGACCTCGTCGGAGATCCTCATTTTTGGCTCGACCCGATTCGGCTTGCGGGTGTTGCTGATGTCGTCGCCGCCCGGCTGTCGGAGATCGATCCGGCCGGTGCGGCGGAGTTCGCCCAGAACGCGACGACGCTCCGTGCCCAGTTGGCCGAGCTCGACGTCGAGTTCGCAGGAGGTCTTGCGTCGTGCGTCAGCACCGATGTCGTCACCAGTCACTCGGCCTTCGGCTATCTGGCGCAGCGCTACGGCCTGACCCAGGTCGGAATTGCGGGTCTCTCTCCGGAGTCGGAGCCATCACCTGCAGACCTTGCTGATGTTGCCGCATTCGTCGAGGCCAACGATGTCCAAACCATCTACTACGAGACCTTGATCGACCCATCGGTGGCGGAGACGATCGCC
>JANOQU010000224.1:0-11181 GCA_031422355.1 Actinomycetes bacterium | reverse complement strand
GGTCGCCGTTGAGCAGCGGCACACGGCCGATTTCTTTGAGGTACATCCGCACCGTGTCACCAGTCGGGCCGGTCTCATACTTTTCCGACATCCGTTGTGCTCTACGTGTGCGCTGCCGGCTGAACTTTCCGGGCACGTCCTCTTCGACATCGGTCACGACGATCGTGATCGGAGCGTCTAACGGGTTGGCCGATCCGTTGGGCGGCGAATCGATATCGTCAACATCGTCGATGATGTCGTCGTCGACAGCGTCATCGACCACGATCCCGCGCTCGGCGAGGTCTGCCTTCAGGACCGCAATGACGTCGCCCGTCAGTTCGATATCGAGCAGCGCGGCGACAGCTTCGTCGACGTGAACAGTTCCCACCTGCGAGCCCGTCTCGACAAGCGCTTGCCACTTCTGGGCGTCGACTCCGAGCAACGGTGGGAACACCGGAGTGCTGTCGGTACTGGCATCGCTCTGGTTCAACCGCGCTCCTCCCTTCGTCGCTCGAGCCACCCTAGCAACCACTCAGCAGCGCCCTGAGGCGTATCACGAGTCAGCAGTTGTTCCAGCCGAACCCGCGCTTCGGCGTCCTCGCGAATCTCGACCGAATCAGTGATTCGAAGACGTCGCGAGAGTGCACGGCGTACTGCGGCAGAGATCAAATTCATGGCCTCGATCTCTGGATCGGCGTCGACATCAGCCACCGCTGCCCGTTCCAGGACTTCTCGGGCCTCGGGGTCGCACGCCTCGATCGCAGCGTCGACGGCTCCGGCGCACTCCGCAAGTGCCACGAATGCTCGACGGTTGACGTCTTCGCTGAACAGGTCCTCGATCAACCACGGTGCAATGTCATCCCACCGCTGCATCAGCAGCACCACCGCAACGAACTCGGCGTTCTCGGACGCACCGATTTGACGAACGGGAGCAACGCGTACGGTCGGTCGGCGATTGCGCTGTTCGGCGATTCGCATCAAATCGTTGAGCGGCAGTCCAGTGTGTGCGGCAACCTCGCCGGCGTACAGCTTGCGAATGTTCATGTCGGGATGTTCGTTGAGCACGGCCATCGAATTCTCACCGACCTTGGCCCGCTCCTCCGGCGAACGCATCGGCTTGCCGAGCATCACTCGATTCAACCGAAACCGCAGGTACGGCAACGCATCATGGACTGCCTTTGGCAATGACTCCGGGTCGCGAACGCTGAGTTCGCCCGGATCGAGACCCTTCGGGAACTGAGCGACGAAGAACGTGACCTGGAACTTCTGCTCCCACTCGTACACCCGCTCAGCGGCGCCCTGCCCAGCGCTGTCGGCGTCGAATGCCAACACGACCTTGCTTGCGAACCTCTTCAGCATCTGCACGTGCTGTTCTGTCAAGGCCGTGCCACATGTCGCGACGGCCCGTTTGACTCCGGCACGGTGAAACCCGATCACGTCGGTGTAGCCCTCGCAGACAATCACCTGGTCCTGGGCGACGATGTCGGCTTTGGCCCAGTTGAGTCCGTACAAAGTCCGACTCTTCGCGTACACGACCGTCTCGGGCGAGTTCTTGTACTTGGCCGGGTCGGCGGAGCCGGGCAGGATTCGACCGCCGAACGCGACAGGGTCTCCGCCATCGGTGAAGATCGGGAACAGCACCCTCCCCCGGAACGAATCCTGGAGGCGGTTGCGTTTGTTGGTAAATGCCAGGCCTGTGTCTCGGAGCAGATCCGGTGCCACCCCGCACTCGCGGCTCAAGACGTCCCAGTCATCGGGCGCCCAGCCGAGTCGGAACTGGCGGGCAACGTCGCCGGCGAGCCCGCGACGGCGAAGGTAGTCACGGGCATCGCGGGCATCGGGCGACGTGAGTAAACGATTGTGGTACCAGTCGACGGCGGTCTCCATTGCCCCGACCAGTGCCTTGCGCCGAAGACGTTCCTTGTTCTCGCCGCCGCTCGTGTATTGCAGTTGAATACCGGCCTTGTTGGCGAGGTACTCCACCGAACCAACGAAATCGGTGTGTTCGATCTCCTGAACGAACTTGAACACATCGCCAGACGCGCGGCATCCAAAACAGTAGTAGCGACCCATTTCCTCGCGCACCGAGAACGACGGGCTCTTTTCTGCGTGGAACGGGCACAAACCCGACCAGTTCCGGCCGACCTTGCGCAACGCGACGTAGCCCTGGATGATCTCGACCACGGAAACCGTCGAGCGGATTCGCTCGATGTCTTCGTCGACGATGGCCATCCGGCGAGGCTACTGCCTACTTGGTTTCGGCCTTCTTGGCGCCAGAGGATGACGAGAGAATGGCCTGCGCCGCAGCGAGTCGAGCGATCGGAACGCGGAACGGGCTGCAACTGACGTAGTCGAGGCCGGCGTCGTAGAACAACGCAATGCTCTCGGGGTCGCCACCGTGTTCGCCACAGACGCCGATCTTCAGGTTCTTTTTGGTCGACCGGCCACGCTGCACGCCCATCCGGACGAGTTCGCCGACACCGCCGGCGTCGATGGTCTCGAACGGATTGCGCTTGAGCAGACCCTGCTCCAGGTACGCGGGCATCATCTTGCTCTCGATGTCGTCGCGGCTGAAGCCGAACGCCATCTGGGTCAAGTCGTTGGTGCCGAAGCTGAAGAAGTCGGCCTCCTCAGCGATCTCGTCGGCCCGGATAGCTGCGCGAGGAGTCTCGACCATCGTCCCGATGGTGACGTCGGGCTTCTTCTTCATCCCCTTGACCGCCAGATCGATCTCGGTCTGGACCCAACTCCGGGCGAGCGCGAGTTCTTCCCGGGTGACCGTCAGCGGAATCATCACTTCGACGATCGGATTCTTGCCCTTCTTGCGAAGCGATGCCGCAGCTGCCATCAGAGCCCGAACCTGCATTGCGTACAAGCCAGGCTTCACGACGCCGAGGCGGACGCCGCGGGTGCCGATCATCGGGTTGTGCTCTGCCCACTCTTCCGCGGCCTTCAACTCGGCGGTCTCACGCTTGCTCAGACCAGTGGTGGCCTGCTTGATCCGCAACTCCTCCACTGACGGTAGGAACTCGTGCAGCGGCGGGTCCAGCAGACGAACCGTGACGGGTAGACCGTCCATGGCTTCGAGAATTTCCTCGAAGTCGATCTGTTGCACACGGCCGAGTTCGGTGAGTGCTGCAGCTTCTTCTTCAGGGGTATCGGCGAGGATCATCTCGCGAACGACCGGAAGGCGATCAGCGGCAAGGAACATATGCTCGGTCCGGCACAGACCGATACCTTCCGCGCCCAACTCGCGGGCGTTCGTTGCGTCCTCGCCGGTGTCGGCATTGGCGCGCACGCCGAGCTTGCCCTTGCGAACGACGTCGGACCATTCGAGGATGGTCTTGAACTCTTTCGGCGGCTCTGCGGCGGCGAGTTCCATCTCACCGAGCATGACTTCGCCGGTCGTGCCGTCGAGGCTGACGACGTCGCCTTGGTTGACAGTGACATCGCCGACCGAGAACGAGTTGCCGCTGATCTTGACCGCGTCGGCACCGACGATTGCGGGTGTTCCCCAACCGCGAGCGACAACGGCAGCATGGCTGACAAGGCCGCCACGAGCGGTCAGGATGCCCTGGGCAACCATCATCCCGTGGACGTCTTCAGGGCTGGTCTCATTGCGCACGAGGATGACCTTCTCGCCGCGCTCGCTGGCATCGACGGCATCATTGGCCGTGAAATAGACCTTGCCGACGGCAGCACCGGGCGATGCCGCCAGGCCCTTCGCGAGGGCCTTGACCTTGTTCGCGAACTGAGGGTGCAGCACCTGGTCGAGGTGTTCTGCGGCGACCCGCATGATGGCTTCGTTCCTGCTGATTTTCCAGCGTGCGTCACCCTTGCCGCTGCCCTTGGTCATCTCGACCGCCATCCGCAGCGACGCCGCGCCTGTGCGCTTGCCGACACGGGTCTGCAGCATCCACAGCTTGCCTTGCTCGATCGTGAACTCGGTGTCGCACATGTCGGTGTAGTGGCGCTCGAGCCGGGCGAAGATCGCCATCAGCTCGGCATGGATCACCGGGAACTGGGCCTTCAACGCATCGAGATCTTCGGTATTGCGGATACCTGCGACAACGTCTTCGCCCTGCGCGTTGACGAGGTAGTCGCCGTACGGCTTGTTCTCACCGGTCGCCGCGTTGCGGGTGAAGCCGACGCCGGTACCGCTGTTGTCGTCACGGTTGCCGAACACCATGACCTGGACGTTGACGGCGGTGCCGAGGTCATGGCTGATCCGCTCCCGGACCCGGTATGCGATCGCCCTGGCACCGTTCCAGCTGGCAAAGACTGCCTCCACGGCGCCACGCAACTGCTTGGTGGGGTCCTGCGGGAACGCCTTGCCAGTGTGACGCTTGACGATGGCCTTGTACGACTCGCACAGCTTCTTCAATTCAGCTGCGGACAGCGCCGCGTCACTGGTGACGCCGGCGGCTTGCTTGGCAGCGTCGAACTCGTGCTCGAACGGCTCGCCAGGAACATCCAGCACGATCCGGCCGTACATCGCAATGAATCGCCGATAGCTGTCGTACGCGAAGCGCTCGTCGCCGGTGATTGCGGCGATGCCCTTGACGCTCTTGTCGTTGAGGCCCAAGTTCAAGACCGTGTCCATCATTCCCGGCATCGAGAACTTGGCGCCGGAGCGCACGCTGACCAGCAGCGGGTCGGCTGGATCACCGAGTTGGCGCTTCATGGTCTTTTCGAGCGCAGCGACTTGGGTCGCAATCTCGTCGTCGAGACCAGCGGGCCAGCCGCCGTGCATATATGCCCGGCAAGCATCGGTGCTGATCGTGAAACCAGGCGGCACCGGAAGCTTCAACACGCTGGTCATCTCGGCCAGGTTCGCTCCCTTACCACCGAGAAGGTCCTTGTACTCCATGGGAGGGCGGCGGTGCTTGTGGGAGAAGGCATAGACGTATGACACGGCTGACGAGTCTATGTGCTGGTGCCCCGAATTGGGTGATACGGCAATCGCGCACGACCACCGTAGGATCAGGTTGTGCCGACCGAACGAGGGACGAACACACGGGGCTTGCGGATCTTCGGGTTCCCGCTCGACATCCGTCCGGGTTTCCTCATTCTGCTTGCGCTCTTCGCTGTGGTGTATTCCGGCCGCGGCGCCGGCGAATTGGGAATCTGGCTCGCCGTCTGCGTCGGCGGGTTCACATTGCTGCACGAACTCGGGCACGCATTTGCCGCGCGAGCCACGGGTGCCGAGGCCAGCATCGCGTTGGACTTTCTCGCAGGGTACGCCTCGTTCGAGCCGACTCGGCCGTTGAAGCGTTGGGAGCGGGCCGGCATCTCTGTCGCTGGCCCGGCTGTCCAGATCACCCTCGGCTGCATCGTGCTCTTCGCCCTTGGCGCCAACCCACTCGATTACGACAGCGTCAACGGGGAGGCGATCACGTACGCCGTTTGGTGGGCCGGACCCGTGATCGGTCTGATCAACCTGGCACCCATCCTGCCCCTGGACGGTGGGCACATCGTGATGTCCGGCCTCGACCTCATCATCCCCGGTCGGTCGCGCAACGTGATGCTCTACTTCAGCCTGGTTCTCACCGCGTCGGCGCTGGTGTTCTTCAGCGTCAGCGACTACCGGGTGTCGCCGATCTTCTTCATCTTCCCGCTCGTCACTCAGATCCAGATGTTGCAGCACCGTCACACCCAAACCGCGCTGGACCGTCACGGCTCGTGGCAACTGTGGGCGGCGAGCGCCGAGCACGATGCATGGTCCAAAGGCAAGGCAAGTTCCTTCCCGCCAGGAATCACGGTCTCGCCGTGGTTCCGCTCCGCCGAGCTCGCCCGCAAGGGCAATCTCGAAGACGCCCGCAACCTGTTACTCGCTGACTTCGCATTGCGCCAGTCGCCCAATTGGTTACCTCCGGAGAGCGCAAGCGAGCGTGAACTCGAAGCTCTCGTTGGCTTGCTCCCCCGCCCGCTACCCGTCGGCAATGTCTACAGCGAGTACGTGTTGGCCTCGATCCTTGTCCGGCTCGGCGAGTTCGACGACGCCGGCCGTTACGCCGCAGCCTCCTACGGTCGTTCGCCGGGCACGATGCCAGCGGTCATCGTTGCCCAATGCGCGGCAGCGCTCGACGACGATGAATTGGCCGTCAAGTGGCTGCGGGCCGGATACGACGTCGGCACCAACCTGCCCGGTCTTGCAGACGCGATCGAAAATCGACGAGAGTTCGATCGGATTCGGTACCGCCCCGACGTCGTCACGTTACGCAACGACCTCGCAGCAGCGAGCTGATTCAGCTACTGACAGCGATCTGATTGCCGAGCTTCTTCGGTGCAATCAGGATGTACGACGAGTGCACCAGCTCGCGAACCTCGTCCCAGTCCACGGCTCCTGGAGCGCCAGACTGCAGGTCCAGCACCACCCAACCACCCCTTGCGAGATATGGCGCCGGTGAGAATCGCGGATCGTCGAGCAGTGACGGCAGTTCATCGCGTTCAGCCTTGACCATGATCGACCCGCCATCTGCTGGGAAGCAGAAGATCTTGTTACGGACCCGAAAATTGATCGAGGTCTCCCACGTGAGTTCCTCTGTCGCCTCCGGCAACGCCATGCAAATCGTGCGGATCCTGCCCAGACCACTCGCCAGTTGCTTCGCAGTCCAGATCGCCACAACCACGTTCTAGCGCGTGGCGAGATCTTCGACGGACGATTCCGCACCACCAACGGTGACTACTACTCCGGGCTGGATCGAGCGGGCGATGATCGCGAGCGCGACCCAGCCGGTGTCCGCCACGCGCTGCACGGATGTGATCGTGCCGACTGACTTGTCACCGCTCTCGACGGAGTCGCCGACGGCGACCATGCCGCTTCCACGCAATCGGCGAACAAACCGTGGGGCAGCGGAGCCCCTGCTGTCCATCCGCTCGACTAACTCCTGGCCCGGATAGCAGCCCTTGGTGAAGCTGACGGCCCTAGCGACGACGTGGCCGGTCTCGGCGGGAATGGTTGCGTCGGTGATCTCGCGACCCATCGCCGGCCAGCCGGCTTCGATCCGAGCGAGATCGAATTCCTCTTGGGTCCCAATGCGGACGGCAATCGGGACAGAGGCGTCGGGCCCGAGGAGATCCCACGCATCGTCCAATCCCCATGCGGGAATGCCCCCGGCCACCGGGGCGTCGCACGAGCGCACAGCGATGCATCGCCACGGCACCGCGACGATCTCGACCTTGACCCGGATCTTGAACCGATTGAGCCTGGCCATCGTTGCCGGGCCGTAGCCGGCGTCAGTATCGAGCACGAACTGTTCTGCTGAGATTCGATGCACTCTGACCAGCGACTCGATCTTGCCCGTCGGCTGCAGAACGAAGCTGTAGACCGACTCTTCGTCGGCGAGTGTCCGAATGTCTTGACTGATCTGACTCTGCAGGAACGTGAGCGCGTCGGCACCGGCGATCGTCAGCACATCACGAGAAACATCACACCACATGGCTGCCATGCGTTCAGTGTGCCGGTTGCGCCGGCGCAGCGTTGACGCGTGCCAAACTCTCACGATGTCAGATTCTCCGTATGACTTCGCAGCTCTGGCCGACTTCGCCACACAGCGTCTCGACGCCGTCGCTGCTCGGGCCGCGAAACTCGCCCGAGGCGTCGCGATCATGGCCGTTGCGGCTGCGATTCTCGCCTATCTCGTTGGACTGTTCGCGTTTCCGAAGTCGTTCCGAACGATCTGGTTGATCGCCGGGGTCGTCGTGTGCGCAATCCCCGCGATCGTCCTCTTCATCGCTGCGCGCCGCGTGAAGCGAGTCCGAACGACCATTCCCGAGACCGCTGCAGAACTGCGCAAACTGTCCAACGATCGCGACGTTCGCCATGCCCTCCTCGAACTGGCCGATCAGAACGACAACCACGCCTCAGCGACCCCGCTGATCAAGCTCGGCCAAGAGCTCAACGCTCTGCGCAAGGCAGTGACCAAGCACAAGGATCAGTTGATCAATGCCTGGCAGAACATCACCGCCCTGACCACACTTCCCGGCCTGGTGGCGATCGGAACAATTGGCACGTTCGGGCTGTTCGCGTTCAGCGCGATCGCAGTGGTCGTTCGGTTGTTACTCGGCACCGACTGACTGCTGAGCGCTGAGTCGAAGCGCCGTCATCCGTCGTGCGGCCGGAATGGCCGCCAGGATGGCAGCTGCCTTGTTGTGACATTCGAGGTCTTCGTCCTCTGGGTTGGAGTCCGCGACGATCCCAGCACCCGCCTGGAAGTGAGCGGCGTGATCGCTGACGAACATTGTCCGGATCGCCAACGCCGTGTCCAAGTTGCCGCTGAAGTCCACGTATCCAACAACGCCCGCGTACGGACCTCGCTTGACCGGCTCGAGCGCGTCGATGATCTCCATCGCCCGAACCTTTGGCGCCCCGCTGACTGTGCCTGCAGGAAGGGTCGCCCTGAGCACGTCGATCGGCCCCTTGCCATCCACGAGCATTCCCGAGACCTGCGACGTCAGGTGCATGACGTGGCTATAACGCTCGAGTGACATCAGTTCCTCCACGTTCACGGTTGAGAACTTGGCGACCCTGCCCACGTCGTTGCGGGCGAGGTCGACCAGCATGATGTGCTCGGCGACCTCTTTCGGATTCTCCTTCAGCTCACCGGCCAGCCGGCGGTCATGATCGTCATCGCGGCCACGTCGTCGCGTGCCAGCGATCGGGCGCGATGTCACCTTGCCCTGCCGAAGTACCACCATGGGCTCCGGCGACGAACCGACGATGGTGATATCGGGATGACGCAGGAAGTACATATACGGACTCGGATTGATCTGTCGAAGCACCCGGTAGACATCGAACGGGTCAGCCTGGAGATCCACGTCGAAGCGTTGGGCCAGCACGACCTGAAAAATGTCGCCGGCGCGGATGTGTTCCTTGGCGACCTCGACGGCTTGTTGGTACATCCCGTGCGACATCGACGACTTCGTCTCAGGCATTGCCTCGCCAGGCTCCGGCGGCGCGACCGGTAGGTACGGCAGCGGCTTGGCCAGATCGGCGACGGTCGCCGCGACGCGCTGCGCAGCCGCGTCGTATGCGGCATCCAGGCCGTTGCGATCCAGACCGAGCACCGGTGTGCTCTCGATCAGGTAGACCCGTTGGCGCCAATGATCGAACGCTGCGAGTGATCCAATAACACTCATGATCGCGTCCGGCATACCAACGTCGTCGTGAGGTACATCGGGCAGATGCTCGACCTCGCGGATCACGTCGTAACCGAGGAAGCCCATCAACCCACCTTGCAATGGTGGGATCTCCGGAAAGAGCGGCGCCTGGTACGACGCGAGGATTGCCTCCATTGCGGCGAGGATGCCCTGGTCTGTCGGCACACCTGCCGGAAGCTCACCCTCCACCGTCAAGGTGTCGCCGCGCAGGATCATCGTCGCCCGCGGATGTCGACCGACGAACGAATAGCGACTCCAACGCTCAGCGTGCTCGACGGATTCGAGCAGGAACCCGTCACCGTCACCGACCAGTTTGGCGTACACCGCGATCGGCGTCTCCAGGTCGGCGAGAAGCTCGGTCCAGACCGGCAGCACGGTGTGCTCTGCGGCCAATGCGTGGAACTCGTCGCGGGTGGGCCGCAGTCGAAAGTCGCTCACGATCTGGGCACGGCTACGTCAGGACCGAAGCTGCGGAAAAAACAACTGTAAGCGCCCGTGTGGCATGCACCGTTGCCTTCCTGCTCGACCAGGAACAGCAGCGCATCGCCGTCGCAGTCGTAGTACGCCTCGCGCACGAACTGGCGGTCTCCGCTCGTGTCACCCTTGCGCCAGACTTCCTGACGACTGCGGCTCCAGTAGACCATGCGACCTTCGTCGAGGGTCATCCGCAACGTCTCGGCATTCATCCAGGCCATCATCAGGACATCCTTGGTGACGACGTCCTGGGCGATCGCAGCGACCAGCCCGGCGGCATCGAATTTGACGTCGGCGAGTTGGTCTGGTGTCGCGTCGATGCGAACTCCGGTCGGCATGGGCCACATGTTACGGGCGGGCGTCTCGAGGACCCCGCTCAATTGGTCGGCGTGGCCTCCACCGCACCTATCTGCGACGGCTACAGGTAGAGCCCAGTGCTGCTCTCGTTGCGCGACGCTGCGACGGCGTGCAAGTCTCGCTCTCGCAGCATGATGTAGTCCTTGCCGCCGACTTCTACTTCGTAGCGGTCCTCGGGGCTGAACAGCACCCGGTCGCCGACTTCGGCGCTGCGTACGTTCTGCCCGAGTGCCACGACCTCGGCCCAGACCAACCGCTTGGAGATCTGGGCGGTGGCCGGGATGACGATGCCGCCCATCGAGCGGCGCTCGCCTTCACGGTCAGGGATATGGACCAGCAACCGATCGTTGAGCATCTTGATCGGGAGCTTTTCGTCGACGGTCACCACGCCGGGCACGGTACCAACGCACAGATGCCGATTGAAACCGCGACCACGGACGCCTTCGCCCAGACCGCTGCTGGTGCGGGGGGAACCACGCCCATGATCCCGCGAACCACCGTGTTACGGGGGTTTTCAGGAACATGGGCGTCTTTTTCGCCACCGAGTTCGCCAACGAGTTCGCCATCGAGTTCGCCACCGAGCGACGCCAACGAGCGACGCCAACGAGCGTCCCACCGGATGGCTCCACCCACGCCGAGCTACGACGCGACTGCGGCGTTGATTCTGTCGATCAGTTCCGGGGTCAGCGCCGCCAGGACGTCCAGAGCGCCGAAGTTGTCGACGACCTGAGACGCCTTGCTGGCGCCAGTGATGACGGTGGTCACCCGAGGGTTCGACGCGCACCACGCAATCGCCAACTGGGCCATCGTGCACCCCAGTTCTTCAGCGATCGGCCGCAGGTTCTCGACCTTTTCGATCTGCTTTGGGTTCGTGATCCGCTTGGCCAGCCAGCCATAGCCAGGCAGGGCTGCCCGGCTGTCCTCTGGCACACCGTCGCGATATTTACCCGTCAGCAGGCCACTGGAGAGAGGACTCCAGATGGTGGTTCCGAGACCGATGTCGTCGTACAACCGGGCGTATTCCACCTCGACCTTGGTCCGCTCCAGCATGTTGTACTGGGGCTGCTCCATGACGGGCTTATGAAGGTGATGGCGCTCGGCAATCTCCCAAGCTGCGCGGATCTCGTCGGCCGTCCACTCGCTGGTACCCCAATACAGCGCCTTGCCCCGCTCGATCAGATCGTGCATCGCCCATACCGTCTCCTCGAT
>JANOQU010000223.1:0-3071 GCA_031422355.1 Actinomycetes bacterium | reverse complement strand
GCCGCCGGCGTTGGGTTGCTGTTCGGAATGGGCGCAGTGCTGCTTTGGCGAAGCGAAGACGACGCTGAGGAACACGGCGCAGTGAGGGCCGCATCCTCGTTCCGCCAGGTTGCTGTCGCGAGTGGTTTGGTGGTACTCGTTGCCGAACTCGGTGACCTCACCCAGTTGGCGACAGCGGGGTTGGCGTCGAAGTCAGGACAACCGCTCGCGACAGCGATCGGGGCGTTCCTCGCGCTTGTGGCGGTTGCTGGATTGGCCGTCACGATGGGAGCGTGGATCGAACGAAAGGTTCCGCTTGGAGTCGTTCGCAGAGTGGCGGCTGTCGTTTTTGCACTGTTCGGCGTCTGGTCATTGGTCACCGCCATCCGCGGTTAAACCCGATGCCGCGTGCTACAGACTGATCCCGTGATCTCTCGCCGCCACCTGTTGTTCGCCGCGGCTGCGACAACGGTGGCTGCGTGTTCGTCCAAGCGAGATCTCACCCAACCAATCGTCAACCCCGCAAATGCCACCAATTCAGGTGATCAGGCGAACCCGGTCGACGCGAGCGCCGTGCTGACCCAACCGAATCCGACCGAGGACAAGATTCCCGCATCAGTGGTGATGGTGGGCGACAGTATCTCGGCCCTGTCGCAGGAGGCACTCGACGCCGTCATTACCGACATGGGGTTCGAGACCGTGACGATCAACGCAGAGTCCAGTCGGCGGATCGAGATCGGTCGCAAGAACCCGACCAACGGTCTGGACATCGTCAGTTTCATCAATGGCGCCGATCCGCCCGAGATGTGGGTCATCGCACTCGGCACCAATGACGCCGGGCTGTACGCGACGGACGAGGAATACCAGGGCCTGATCGACGAGATGCTCGATGTGATCGACGACGACACGCCGCTGGTCTGGGTCAACACCTATCGCGATGATCATCTCGATGGTTGCGTGCAGTTCAACAACCTGTTGAAGGCCACACTCGCCGAGCGCGGCAATGCAACGGTCGCTGACTGGTACCAGCAGTGCGTCGCCAGGGCATCGGACATCCTCACCGACGACGGTGTGCACCCCAACAAGAACGGGATCCTGGTCTTCGCCGACCTGGTCCGTTCAGCAATCGCCACCCGCCTCACCTGATCCCGCACCCACTCACTCCCGCACTCACTCACTCACTCCCGCGTTCACTCACCCGTTCTGGTGAGGGATTATGCAAACGTCCACGTATTCCCTCACCAGAATTCTGTGCCCACCAGTTCTGGTGAGGGATTATCCCGACGTCGACGTATTCGCTCACCAGAACTTCGGTGGGCCGTCAGCTACCAGCGAGTTTGGAGGAAATCCAGCTGCCGAAACGCCCCGGCTGGGGCGGGGAGTAGCTGACCGGCACGGATTCGGGGGCGTGCTGGCCGGCCGCTTCGAGGATCTCGTGGACGCTTGGGTTCACCATTGCGACCGGACCGACGGCAACGGTGGGAACGGTCTCGTTGCCGCGCGCGATCGAGCGGACGAATTCAGCGCCCGACGGTTCTGACCAGATGTCGACCTTGGAGTAGGGCACTGCGAGACGATCGAGTTGGTGGAACAGTGCACTGCAGAATCCGCAACCCGGACGCCAATAGATGGTGATTTCACCCGTGGTTTCAGTCATGGTCCAAGTATGCCGCTTGATCGCTGACGCGTCGCCCCGAGCGCCCGGCTCAGCCCCAACGGCTCTGGCCGAAGCGGTAGCCGACGCTACGGACCGTCTGGATCAGGTTCTGGTGCTCTTCGCCGAGCTTGGCTCGCAGGCGGCGGATGTGCACGTCGACGGTGCGGGCACCGCCGTAGTACTCATACCCCCACACCCGGCTGAGCAGCAGTTCACGGGTGAACACCTTGCCGGGGTTCTGGGCGAGGAACTTGAGCAGTTCGTACTCCATGTACGTCAGGTCGAGCGGGCGGCCCTGGATCGATGCCTGATACGTCTCGACGTTGAGAGCCAGTTCGCTGTACTCGACGACCTCGGGCTTCACGCCGCCGCCGCCCTTCCAGAGCAGGTGCCGCAAGCGGGCTTCCAGTTCGATCGGGTGGAACGGGGTGAGACAGAAGTCGTCGTAGAGCTCGTCGCGCAGCGCCAGTTCGGCGAGCTGGCCGCCGCCGACGAGCAGCAAGAGCGGCTGGACGGGCACGTCTCGCTTGCGCAGTGCCCGACACAGTGCCCAAGCGCCCTCAGGGTCTACGTCACAGCAGACGACGGCACCTGCCCAGCCAGCGGTCGGCTCGTTGCGGGCAACTTCGTCGGCACCGGAGACCGCCTTCCACCGGTAACCAGCGAGGTCGAGCGTGCGCACGAGGTCGGGGGGAGGCGACTCCGGGAATACGGCGAGCATCTCCGCCGGGCTGCTCACAGCGACCTCAGGTACCGATCGGTCTCGAACGTGCTGACATGTGCCTTGTACGCCTGCCACTCGTTGCGTTTGTTGCGGAGGAACCATTCGAAGATGTGCTCGCCGAGCGCTTCTGCCACCAGAGTTGACTCTTCCATCACGCGCAATGCGTCACCGAGAGATGCCGGGATCTGATCGATGCCCAGCTTCGCCAGTTGGGAGTCGTCCATCTGGAACAGATTCGCGTCGGCCTCGGCCGGCAGTTCGTAGCCCTCTCGGATTCCACGCATACCGGCAGCCAGGATTACGCTGAAGGCAAGGTACGGGTTGCACGCCGGATCCGGCGAGCGGTACTCGATGCGGGTCGCAAGTGGATTCCCCTTCTTCGGGATCGGCACCCGGATCAGACCGCTGCGGTTGTTGCGGGCCCAACTGATGTGAACGGGGGCCTCGAAGCCGGGTACCAGACGCTTGTAGCTGTTCACCGTCTGATTCGTGACGGCGGTGATCTCGGCCGCATGGCGCAGCAATCCGGCCATGAACTGCTTGGCCATTGGCGACAGGTTGTAAGCGTCATTGGGGGAGTGGAATGCATTGTCCTCGCCGTTGAACAGCGACAGGTGGCAATGCATCCCGCTGCCCTGCACTCCTTCGAGCGGCTTGGGCATGAACGACGCGTGAACGCCCTGGCTGGCGGCAACTTCCTTGACGACGAAC
>JANOQU010000222.1:0-8021 GCA_031422355.1 Actinomycetes bacterium | reverse complement strand
ACGTTTCACGCCCTTGGTCCCGAGTCGTGCCACCCCTTGACACGTAGCGGCACCGAGGGCGTGAAACGTCTCACCGCGAGGTCGCGCCATCTCGCACCATCTCGCACCATCTCGCGCCGACGTCAGACGACGGTCATACCTGCAATCGCTGGATCATCGGGCGGGAGTTGGGGATCCATCTCCTGCAACGCATCGAGCACGATGCGAGCGACGGCGAGATTGCGGACCCACTTCCGATCCGCTGGCACCACCCACCACGGCGCGTCGGCGGTACTGGTCTCGTTGAATGCGACCTCGTAGGCCTTCATGAAGTCCGGCCAGAGCTTGCGATCGTCGAGGTCGCCAGCTCGGAACTTCCATCGCTTGGTCGGGTCGTCGATTCGCTCCTGCAAACGGATCCGCTGTTCCTCGTTGGAGATCTGGAGATGGATCTTGACGATCTTGGTTCCTTCGTCCGACAGCATCCGCTCGAACTCGCGGATGTGTCGGTATCGCTTCTCCCACCGCTCTTTCTCGACGAAGTTCTTGACCCGGACTACAAGAACATCCTCGTAGTGACTGCGGTTCCACACCCGAATTTCACCCTTGCCGGGCGTGACCGCATGGACCCGCCAGAGGTAGTCGTGGTCGAGTTCGCTTCCCGACGGTGCCTTGAATCCGTGCACGTGCACTCCAGCAGCATTGAGCGGACCGAACACGCTGCGGATCGTGCTGTCCTTGCCCCCGGCATCCATCGTCTGCAACACGACGAGCAGGCTCTGCTTGCGCTCAGCTGCAAGTTTGACCTGGAGTGCATCCAGTTCGGCGACGACCTCCGCGAACTCCTCTTTGGCGGTCTCTTTCTCCCAGCCGAGTGTGTCGTCTGAGTTCCGGCGCCTGAGGCTGAAGACGGAACCCGGTTTGACCATCAGCCGAGCGATCGATTTGTGTGCCATGGTCGAACGTTAGACGAGGTACGGGCAGTGGCGGCAGCTGCTCGAACAGCAGTAGCCGCGCTCGGCCAGCATCGCCGCGGTGAACACCGACAGCCCGCTGACGGGATCCCGATACACCGGCTCACCCGACGCCACCGCTGTGCTGTGGTTACCCATGATCTCGTCATAGTGGCGATGTCGCGGACTCAACCGGGTCGGATGAGGGCGCTGGAGGTAACCGTCTCGGAGAAGTTCGCCGCTCATCTCCGCCTATTCCGCAACATCCAGAACACGGTACGAGAAATACGAACTCGCGTTGTGTGCCATGACAGAGATGTGACTAATGTGCCATCGTTGCTGTGGCGGGGGTCACAACGTTGTTTCGGCCCACCCCGCAGCCAGTCCACTACACAAGGGGGAAGTTCATGGGGATTCCAAGACGTTCTATGCGTCGTCGGCCGGGCATTGTGCTCAGTGCCGCGCTGGTCAGTATCGGCCTGATCGCCGGTGCCTGCAGCAGTGACGAGAAGAAGTCGGTGACCGACGAAACGGCAGCAGCCGAAGTCTCGACCGCTCCCGACGAAACCAGCGCACCCGACGAAAGCAGCGCACCGGTCGAGACAGACGCACCGGAGACCCTCCCGACTGACGCAGTCGTAGAGACCATTGCAGTCGAAGAGAACTCAGATCCGGTACCCGGCGGCACACTGCGCTACGGCCTCGAAGCCGACGTCGACGGCATCAACCCGACCACATCTGCGTTGTCCGCTCCCGGACTGATGATGGCCAACGCCGTATTCGACACGATCGCTGCCGTCGATACCGAAGGCAATGCCGTTCCGTACCTCGCCGAGTCGATCACCCCGTCCGATGACTTCCTGCACTGGACCGTCACACTCCGGCCAGGCATCAAGTTCCATGACGGAACCGACCTCACGAGCGCAGCTGTCGCCAAGGCGTTCGAGACACAGCTCAATGATCCACTCGTGGGCCTGGCCGTCAAGCCGTTCTACCCGGCGACAGGCGCTATCACGGTCATCGACGACCTGAGCGTCATGTTCAACCTGCTGGAGCCGAACGCAGCCTTCCCGCACGCGCTCACCGGCCAGCTTGGATATGTCCCGTCGCCGACGTGGGTCGATGCAGCACTCGCTAACCCCGCGCTCAACCAGACCCCTGTTGGAACCGGCCCGTTCAAGTACGACAGCCGCAGCCAGGACTCAGTCACCAAGTTCGTCCGCAACGACGACTGGTGGAATGGCGAGGTCTACCTCGACGCCGTCGAGTTTTACCCCGTGACGGACCCTGACACACGCCTCGAGTTGTTGCTCAACGGCGAACTCGACGCGATGCAGACGACCGATCAGGCTTCTATCCCGGAGCTTCGAGACGACGACAGCATCCAGAACGTGTTCAACGACACCGGCGAGGAATCGTTCGTGATGATCAACTCGGCGGTCGCACCGTTCGATGACATTCGCGTACGCCAGGCACTCACGTTTGCCACACCGCGACAGAACTACATCGACCTGATCGGACTTGGCGAAGGCCGCCCTGCCGACCAGCCGTACACGCCGGAGAGCAAGTACTACAACCCGGACGTCACTCAAGAAGCCGACGACCCGGACGCTGCGATTGCACTGGTCGCGGAATACTGCGCTGAACTGCCGGAGTTCTGCACCGACGGCAAGGTCAACATGGAGTTCCAGTTTTCTGGCCCCGCCGTCGTCCAGACCCGTATCGCGGAAATCCTCGACGAGGGTTGGAGCGTGGCATTCAACGTCACGTTCGACGAGCTCGCCCAGGACGAGCACATCCAGCAGACCGCCCTCGGCCAGTACAACGTCAACACATGGCGCCAGTTCGGCGCCGATGACCCAATGGCTGACAACGTGTGGCAGATGTGCCGGACCGTCGGTGGCATTTCGCTCAACTGGCCCAAGTACTGCAGCCCAGAGCGTGACGAGTTGCTGCTCGCCGCGCAGGCCTCCACCGATCCAGCTGAGCGTGCCGACCTGTACAAGCAGGTCGTCCAGAACCTGCACGACGCTTATACGTACGTGTTCTTGACGCACACCATCTGGGCCAACTCTTTCACGGAGAACGTTCACGCGATCTGCGACCGCTTCAGCCCCGAAGGCGTGCAACTGAAGTGCACAGGCAACGGTCGGACCTGGTTCGACTTCGTCTGGATGGATAGCTAACCCGTCATGCGACCTACTTCGACCCAGCAGGTCGCGACCCAATGAGGTACTGGTTGCAGCGGATCGCCCTGGCCGTTCTGTTGTTGCTGTCCGTGAGCATTCTCACGTTCGGCGCGATGAACGTTCTCGGCGATCCGCTGTTCAACATCCTTGGCCCAGTCGCTGGCGACGTCAGCAACCCCGACAGCGTCAGGCTGATCGAGTTGGCCAAGAAGGAATACAACCTCGACAAACCGCTGCCCGTTCGCTATGGCATCTGGCTCAGCGAGTTCGTCCGAGGCGATATGGGCGTGCAGTTCAGCACCGACGGCCAGCCGCCGGTGACAGACTTGATCAAGGAGCGGATTCCTCGATCGATCATGCTGCTGGTCATGGCCCAACTGATGGCGACTCTGATCGCGATCCCGTGGGCGCTCGCCGCAGCGTCGAGAGCGGAAAGACCGGTCGACCGAATCTCGACTGCGACCACGTTCTTGCTCGTCGCTCTGCCGAACTTTGCTTTGGCGATCATCCTCAAATACATCCTCGGGATCAAACTGCAATGGCTACCGCTCACGTTCAGGGCGCAGGATCCGTTCGACAGCAGGGTTTGGCAGATGGTGATGCCTGCGTTGACAATCGCTCTTCCCGCCGCGGCGATCTACCAACGTCTGTTGCGCACGGACCTGATCACGACGCTGCAGGAAGACTTCATTCTGATGGCTCGTTCCAAGGGCGTCTCTCGCCGGCGAGTGCTGTTCCGTCACGCACTTCGGCCATCGCTGTTTTCATTCATTACCGTCGTCGGCCTGAACACCGGCGCCCTGATCGGCGGATCGATCGTCGTCGAAACGGTGTTCCGGATTCCCGGGCTCGGGTCATCGCTCGTCGAGGCGGTGCTGCGTGAAGACTTCCCCGTGGTTCTGGCAATCGTGATGATCGTCGCCACTGCGTTCGTGATGATCAACCTGCTGGTCGACGTGATCTACTCGATTATCGATCCAAGGGTGCGGCGATGACAGACCTGACAGCTGACAACTACCCGATGACTGATTCGATCGAACCGATCGCCCCTGCTGCTGGGCCGGGAGAAGGGGCATCGGCGAAGAAGAAGCTCGGTCGAGCTTTCTGGATCTGCATTGGTTGGCTGATCGCGATCGTGTTGCTGGCGATCCTCGCGCCGTATCTGCCGATCAAGGACCCCCGAACGAACTTCACCGGCAAGGGCAACGTTGGCGCATCGAAGGGTCCCTCGATGGATCACTGGTTCGGCACCGACAAAGACGCCCGTGATGTGTTTTCACGGACCCTGCACGGCGCTCGGGTCTCTCTCACCGTTGGATTCGTTGCGATTGCGTTCGGAATGATCGTCGGGGGAACGCTTGGCATTCTCTCCGGCTACTTCCGCGGTTGGTGGGATCGGGTCGTCTCGTTCGCGTTCATCGTGCTGTTGTCGTTCCCGGCATTGGTGCTGGCGATCATGCTGACCGCTCTGCTCGACCGAAAACTGTTCACGATTGCATTGATCCTCGGCGTGCTCGCCGTGGCTCCCGTCGGGCGACTCGCCAGGGCAACGACACTGCAATACGCAGACCGTGAATTCGTGATGGCCGCTCGATCACTTGGCGCGAACCACCGCCGGATCATCATTCGTGAACTGCTGCCGAATGTCGTCATTCCAATGGCGGCTCTCGGCCTGTTGGGAATGGCGGTAGCAATCGTCGCCGAAGGTGGCCTTGCGTTCCTCGGACTGTCCGTCGAGAAGGGAATCACTTGGGGCGGCATGATCCAGTTGGGTTCAGAAAGCAGTCGAACGCTGGAGCGGGCTCCGTGGATCGCGTTCTTCCCAATCGGCGTACTGTTTCTCACCGTTTTCGCCTTGAACTTTGCTGGCGATCGGCTGCGTAGTTTCTTCGACGTCAAGGAGACCGCACTGTGAGTTCGACTGCGAACGCACTCCAGACAGCCAGCCGGCAGGATTCAGTTCGGCTGCTCGAGGTCACCGATCTTCGTACCCATTTCCGGACCGAGCGTGGCATCGTCCGCGCCGTCGATGGCGTGTCGTTCACCCTGGAGCGAGGCAAGTGTCTCGGCATAGTCGGCGAATCCGGGTCGGGCAAGACCGTGCTGTCTCGCTCGCTGATGGGCCTCCTGCCGAGTTCGAACACAATCACATCCGGGTCGGTGCGATTCGAAGGACAGGAGATTCTTGGTACCTCGCTGAAGCAGATGCGCCGGCTCTGGGGTCGGGAGATGTCGATGGTCTTCCAGAACCCGATGACGTCGCTGAATCCGTTGATGAAGATCGGCAAGCAGATCTCCGAACCGCTGCGGATGCATCTCGACATGACCAAGCAGGACGCGACCGCGACCGCCGAGCAGTTGCTGCGCGATGTCCGCATCCCCGAACCAGCCCGGCGTCTGGAGCAGTTCCCTCACGAACTGTCGGGTGGAATGCGCCAGCGAGCCATGATCGCGATCGCGCTCGCCTGTGGCCCGACGCTGCTGTTCGCTGACGAACCGACCACCGCGCTCGACGTCACCGTCCAGGCTCAGATTCTGCAGTTGATCGGCGAACAGCGACGAGACCGCAACATGTCGGTGATCCTGGTCACTCACGACCTCGGTGTCGTTGCTGGCCATACCGACGAGATCGCAGTGATGTACGGCGGCAAGCTGGTCGAAAAGGCCCCGACACGCGAGTTATTCGCGCATATGAAGATGCCGTACACGATGTCGCTGCTGCGCAGTATCCCCAAGCTCGAGGATCCGAGTCATACCCGGCTCGCCACGATCCTGGGACGTCCGCCAGATCTCGTCAACCCGCCGAAAGGTTGCAAGTTTGCGCCCCGATGTGCGTACTCACGTGCCCGCTGCCATGAAGAGGAACCATCGCTCGTGACCGCCGCCGAATCGCCAGATCACGTGTACGCCTGCTGGTACCCGGTCGGCTCGCCAGAATTCGAAGAGCGCGAAGCAGAGCTTGCCAACGTTCCGGTCAGGATCGGGGGCAACTGATGGCTGGATCCGGTAACGCACACCTACGCGACGGCGACGTCGTCATGCGTGTCGAAAACCTGGTGATGGAATTTCCTGTCGGCCGTAAAGGCCTCAAGGTCAATGCCGTGTCGGGCATCAGTTTCGATGTCCTTCGCGGCGAAACGTTGGGCCTCGTCGGCGAATCAGGTTGTGGTAAGAGCACGACTGGCAAAGCCATGATGCAGATTCCGAAGCCGACGTCCGGATCGGTGCAGTTGCAAGGACTGGAACTGACCACGCTCGGCCACAACGAATTGCGCGAGGCGCGCACGAAGATGCAGATGATCTTCCAAGATCCGATCTCGTCGCTGAATCCTCGTCGACTCGTGCGCGACAGTGTTCGCGAACCGCTCGATGTCTGGAAGCGGGGCACGCCGGCAGAACGCGACGCACTGGTCGATCGAGTGCTCGAGAGCGTCGGAATCGACCCCCAACGTGCCGCCGAGAGTCGGCCTCATCAGTTCTCCGGCGGTCAGTGCCAACGCATCTCGATCGCTCGGGCGCTGATGCTCGACCCCACCTTGATCATCTGCGACGAGCCGGTGTCTGCTCTCGACGTCAGCGTCCAAGCCCAGGTGATCAACCTGCTCGAAGACCTCAAGAAGCAGTACGGGCTGACCCTGATCTTCATCGCCCACGACCTCGCAGTCGTCAAGAACATCAGCGACCGGGTCGCTGTGATGTATCTCGGCAAGATGTGCGAAGTCGCGACCAGCGACGACCTGTACGCCCGGCCGGCGCATCACTACACCAAGATCCTGTTGGACTCGATTCCAGTTCCAGACCCCGACGCAGTCCTACGCGATGCCACACTCATCGGAGAACCGCCATCACCGGTGTTCCCGCCGTCTGGATGCCGCTTTCATCCCCGCTGCCCTGCGGCAGACGAGGTGTGTTCGTCGACGGAGCCGTTGCTGCGCGACGTGGGCGATAGCCACTTCGTCGCGTGCCATCATCCGCTCGTCGTTCCAGTCGAACTGTCGGCTCGCAACTCCGCCGACGCCTTGATCTGATCTCGCCGAGACGCCTGACACAATCTGGTCTCGCGGATACCGTGCTTACGTGACCAGCGTCAGCCAGGAACGCCTCGACCACGCAGCGAACATTGCTGTCACGCTGGCGCCGTACCGGTTCGGTCGGCGGGACCCGACAACTCGTCTGTCATCGAGTGACTTCATCCGGGCCACGATCACGCCGAACGGTCCGGCGACTCTCCACATCCATTGGTCACCGGATCAACTCGATGCGCACGCGTGGGGTGACGGCGCCGGCTGGATGCTCCACAGGGTTGCACAGATCGTCGGGGCATCCGACCTGGGCTTCGATTGTCCGATCGACGCTCATCCGGCCGTCCGGCGGGCTCATCGCAACCACCCAGGACTGCGCGTCGGTGCCAGTTCGACGCTTTACCACGAACTCCTGCCGGTCATCATCGGCCAACGCGTCACAGCCAACGAGGCGATTCGGCAGTGGCGACAACTGTGTGAGGCACTCGGCGACATCGCACCGGGTCCGGATGCGACGATGCGCCTCCCACCAACTCCCGCTCGCCTCCTCGCTCATCCGGCCTGGTGGTTCCACCGCTTCGGTATCGAAGCCAAGCGAGCCGAAGCCCTACGAACCGTCGCCCGCTACGCCGAACGAATCGCCGAGTGGTCACTGCTGAGTCCTGCCGACGCGGCCGCAAAATTGCGGCTGCTGCCCGGTATCGGCGTGTGGACCATTGGGTCGGTGATCGGCCCCGCCCTCGGCGACCCTGACTCGGTAGCCGTAGGCGATTACCACATTCCGAACACTGTCTCGTGGGTGCTGGCTGGCGAGCCCCGAGGGACAGACACTCGAATGCTCGAACTGCTCGCACCATACGAAGGCCAGCGCGGACGGG
>JANOQU010000221.1:0-6724 GCA_031422355.1 Actinomycetes bacterium | reverse complement strand
CAACCAACTCAGGCGCAATCGTTCCCGACGCGGCGCTGCAGGGCGTTGCCAGCAGCATTCCGTTCTCGATGCGATTGTTCGAGCGTGGCGCCTCGACTTCGCTCGACCAGCTGCGGCAGCTGTACCAACTCGAGAACGCAGCCGGTGGGACAGCTTCGTTCCTGGAACGGCTCTCGCGCGCCGTCGACGTCGACCAATTGTTCTCGGGCACGGCCGCCGTCGACGGCGTCCAGCGACTCGTCAGTCCCGCCGGACTGCACCGACTCAAAGTGCTGCTCGAATCGCCCGAGTTGCGCAAACTGGTCCAGAACCCGCCGACGAGCGCACCGCACGGCATGGTCGAGCTTTCTCTTGAGGGTGGGCAGCGGCTGCGCGTCTTCGTCGGCGCATCGGCGCCAGTGTCATCACCTGCCGCGACCGGAGCGTTCCCGCAGGTGCTCGCGCTACCCGGCGGTTCGGCCGGGACGGGTGCTTTCCCGCACGTGCTCAATCTGCCACCAATGCCCACGATCAGGCCCACCGGTGCGTTCCCGCAGGTGCTCACGCCACCCGGTGCGCCCGTGGCGTTGGTCGACGCTGTTCCGCTTGCCGACCAGATCCTGATCGACGCCCGCACGGCGCTGATCGGGGGCAGCGCGCCCGATCCCGACGACGTGGCCCGTCTGCAGCAGATCCTCTCTGCGCCAGCGGCGGGTCTCGGTGCGCTCGGCCAGGTGGTCATCTCGACCCCGAGTGTCGCCATCCGTGCGTTCACCGATCCAGACCTCACACTGCTTGCCGACGTCCTTGCCGCAGGCCCCGGCGCCGACGCAATCCAGGCGGCGGCCGGCCCGATCCCGGGCGCGCTCCTACAGGGATCCACGGGGGCGGTCGGCGGCGATGCTGTACCGATCAACGACGGAACGGCAGCGCTCGACTCGCTGGGGCTGTCGCCGCAGTGGTTCATCGACCAGCAAAGCCAGCTCGACGCCGTTGGGGCAGTTCTCGAGGGCTCACAGTTGGGCAGCTTGGAGCACCACATCGACGAACTGATGATCAGCGACGACATTCAGGGCAACGAATTCTCGCTCTTCGGCATGCCGCTCGAAGCCGGCGGAACGGCGGCTCAGTTCGGTTGGGCGTTCTCGCACCTCGTCGAGGCACCGATCACGACGATGACACGTTGGGCGCACGAAGACGAACTCGTCGGCGCATGGAACGATTTCGTGGGTGACCACCGGCCGGATCTTGAGACGATGGTGCACAGTGCCGACGGGATCATCGACGGGTTACGTGGTCTGGCGAATTCGCTCGGAGGCCTTCACGGCCAGATCGGGAATGCGCGCAGCCAGCTCGGCAGCGTGCTCGACCAGCTCAATGCCCGCACACCCGACGACTCGGCACGGATTGACCACATCGCACAAAAGTTGACCCACATCGACGGGCTGCTCGTCGCTCTCGACGCGCTCGCCTCGCGGGCGTCGCTCCTGGCCGACTGGTTGGAGCCGCTCGTGATGACGCCGCACGGAACGCGGCGCGACGCCTCGACGCTGCTCGACCCGACCGCGATCATGCGAGTTGGCCGCACGCTGCTGGAAGTCGGCAACCTGACGGCTGGCGTGCTCGGTCTCGGGTCACCACCCCCTTCGATCTCACCGTCTGGCTCTCAGCCGCCAGCTTCCGACTCGGGGTGGATCGACGACGCTGTCGAGAAGGGTCGCGCCGAGACCGAACGGATCGAGCGGATGACCGACGACGAGTACGAGCAGGAGACCAGTGCGAACGAGGCGGAGCAGCGAGCCGCCGACGAGCAGTGGAGGCAGGACAACCTGCCCAAGGGCGAGCAGTGAACCGGCGACCGATCGGCCTCGCCGTCGCCGCAGCCGGGCTCGTCATCGCCGTTGTCGGTCTCATCGGCTCGGTGGCCGACGACGACTCGTCGGACGTGGTTGATGACGAGTCGATCATCGTCTCTGCGCAGACCACCGCAGGCGCGTCGCAGTCAACGTCCGCGAACACGTCGCCAACGACGGTTGCGCCAACGACGGTTACGCCAACGACCACGACGACACCCGTCGAGACGTCTGCTCCGCCGAGCACTGCGACGCCTCGCCAGGTCGAGACTCCCGCGGAGTTCCTCGCAGTCTTCACCGAGGCGCTGCGGAGCGGCGATGAAGGTTTCCTGCTCCGGCGGATCCATCCGGAGGTCGAGCTCCGTTACGGTCGCCCCGCCTGCGAGGCGTACCTCGCCGGCATCTCTGACCAACAGTTCGCCGGCGAGTTGGAGGGGTCGGCGCCGGCGCCTGACTGGGTGTGGGAGACGGACGGAAAGTCGACACCGATCGCAGACGCGATCGTGGCGCAGGTCATCCGCCGCGCAGGCGAACCAGCGTCGGAAGTGCACTTCGCCGTGGTCGACGACGAACTCCGGTGGTTCACCGACTGCGGCGATGAGATCAGCTGAATCGATCAGCTGAGGTAGTCAGCGCCAGCCTCAACAGCGGCGCGTCGTGACACGTTTCACGCCCTTGTTCCCGCGTTGTGCCAAGGGGTGGCACGCAGCGGCACCAAGGGCGTGGTTTGTGCCATCTTCGCCGTGTCGCCGTGTCGCCGTGTCGCCGTGTCGCCGTGTGGCCGTGTCGCCGTGTGGCCGTGTCGCCGTGTGGCCGTGGTCGCCGTGTGGCCGTGGTCGGCGTGTCACCGCCCGTGTCGCCGCGTCGCCGCCCGTGTCACCGCCCGTGTCGCCGTGGTCGCTGCGCTGTCGGGATCGGGATTCGTGCACGTCGCGCCTGAGTATTGTTCACGTGAAGCCGTCAATTCGGCGCACGGAAGGGGAGACACGATGGGGCATACACCGTTGGTGTCGATGTTCGAACGAATCGCTCAGGAGTTGCAGGCCTCAGAGCGAGGCGGTGCTCGCCACGAACCGGTGAGCAGCCGGCGGGGATTCCTGGCTGGTGCTGCCGCCGTCGGCGCGGCGGCGGCGACGTGGCGGTTGGGTCAGCCGGCGCCTGTGGCGGCGGCTGGCACTGAACGGATCGTCATCGTCGGGGCCGGCCTGGCGGGGCTGACGTGCGCGTACGAGTTACGCAAGGCCGGCTACGTTGCCGAGATCCATGAAGCCCATCCCAACCGATTGGGCGGTCGGACGTGGACGGACCGACAGACATTCGCAGCGGGTCAGATCGCCGAGCACGGCGGTGAACTGATCGACCAGGGCCACACACAGATTCGCCAGTTGTGCAGGTCGTTGGGCTTGGTGCTGGACAACCTGCTCGCTACCGAACAGAACGGCACCGAGCCGATGTTCTGGTTCGACAACACGCCGTACTCCTACGCCGATGCGACGACAGACGTCAAGACGATCTGGCAGAAGGTCAAGAGCGACCTTCAGGCGGCCAGCTACCCCACGTTGTACAACCTGTCGACCGCTCGTGGACGCGAGCTCGACTCGATGTCGATCATTGACTGGATCGAAGAGACCGTGCCAGGTGGCATGTCGTCTCGGCTCGGACAGTTACTCGATGTCGCGTACAACATCGAGTACGGCGCGGAGTGCTCTGAGCAGAGCTCACTGAATCTGCTTTACCTGCTCGGCTACTCCGGGCAGGGGCAGCTCCGTTTGTTCGGACCCTCGAACGAGAAGTACCACGTGCGCGGTGGCAACGATCGAATCGTCGACGGCTTGGCGGCGATGCTGGGCGGGCAAATCGTCACTGGGTCGGCGCTGACGAAGGTCGCCGGACGTCCCGACGGCGGGTACGACCTCACCTTCCGTCGAGCCGGCAGAACAGTCACCCAGAGCGCTGATCGCGTCGTGCTCGCGCTGCCCTTTGCCGTTCTGCGTACTCTCGATTTCAGTCGCGCTGGCTTCGATGACCGCAAGGTCCGGGCCATTCGGGAACAGGGTATGGGCACCAATTCCAAGCTCAATGTGCAGTTCGTCGACCGGCACTGGAGAACGCTGGGCGGTAACGGCGACACGTTCGCCGACACGGGCTACCAAGCGTCGTGGGAGGTCACCCGGGCTCAGGCCGGTACTCCCGGAATCCTCGTTGACTACACCGGCGGCTCGATCGGTGCCAGTTTTGGATCGGGCACGCCCCAGGCCCGCGCTGCGCAGTTTGCGGATCAGATCGATCCACTGTTTCCGGGGATCGCAACCAAACTCAACGGACGTGCAACGATCGACTTTTGGCCCGGCAGCCCGTACCAGTTCGGCTCCTACTCATTTTGGAAGGTCGGCCAGTATCAAGCCTTCGCAGGGGTCGAGCGCGAGCGAAGTGGCCGTTGCCACTTTGCCGGAGAACACACCTCGGTCGACTTCCAGGGCTATCTCAACGGCGCAGTCGAAACCGGACAACGAGCTGCGTCGGAGATTCTCGCCGACTACAAATAGCTCAACGAGGACGGTCGGGCCGTCGCAATCTGGGGTACTGGGCGACCGGCCGTTTGCACGACCGGCCGCCCAGAGGTCTCATCGATCAGCGCGAGCCCGACGACGCTGCCGCTGCCGTCTTCGAGGCGATCCGTTTGACCGTTGCAGCCGTCTCCTTCGTGGCGGCGCGCGCCGTGCGACCGGTTGTCGTGCTGGCCCGCTTGGCCGTCGTCGCTGTCGCGCGGGCGGATTTCATTGCCGAGGTGGCAGTGCCCTTGGCGCCGGCCTTGGCTGCCTTCGCAGTAGACGTGGCGCCGGACTTGGCGGTGCGTGCCGTCTCTTTCACGCCGTCGGTCGCCGTGGTGGCGGCCGTGCGAACCCCGTTCGCCCGCTTGCGGGTGATCGATGAGCCGGTCGGAGAAACCTTTGGCCGATCCGATCCGGTGATTCGTGCGACGAGGTCCTGAATTGCCGTGACGCTGCCCTGCGCGATGCCGCTCAGGTTGCTACCGACGCGATCAACGACGCCGGTGATCGCACCCGCGACAACGTTGGCCGGGCCTGCGTCGGGCATGCGGGGGTGCGGTCGGGTAGGAGCCGACTTCTTGGCCTCAGCCAACGCCTCTCCGAGCTCGGCGAGTTCGTTGCGGCCCAGGTGCTCGCGCACCTTCGGGAAGAAGTCGCTTTCCTCCTCTTTGACGTGGTGACGTACGTTTTCGATCATCACGGTGACCTTTGCGTCGAATCGCTCATGCGCCGGGTCCATGTCGGACAGCTCGGACAGCAGCCACTTCACGACGTGGTGCTCCTCGAGGCTCTCGAGGGCGATGTCCTCCGTATTGGGCACGGCAGCTCGAGCGAACGGGTAAAAGACTTGCTCCTCGATCGCAGCGTGCACCGAGAGCTCCTCGATGATCCGGTCGACGATTTGCCGCTTCTGAACATGTGCTCGATCACCGGCCTGCTCGAATCGCTTGAACAGCTGCTCGACAGTGTGGTGGTCATCTTTGAGAAGGGTGATTGCATCCATGGCAGCGGGTCTACCCGCTTCGGCGGGTCCCCAAACCATGACGGCCACTCATCACATCAACGCTGGAATGGGTTGAAAACCGGTACGAACGGGGAACGAGAACGGCCCCAGGGCGTGTCCCGCCCCGACGAGTCAGGACTTGATGTGAAGAACGCACCGAAGAAGGGCGCCGCCCTGCCGACCACGACGAAGGCGACGAAAGCCGCCTCGACGCCCACGTCCTCCACACTCGGCGACGGCGGCGAACTGCACCAGCAGGGTGGCGCTCCGCTGACGACGAACCACGGAATGCCGCTCAGTGACAACCAGAATTCGCTTCGCATCGGCGCCCGCGGACCGACGCTGCTGGAGGATTTCGCGCTGCGCGAGAAGATCTTCCACTTCGACCACGAACGCATCCCCGAACGAATTGTCCACGCCCGCGGCACCGGCGCCCACGGGTTCTTCGAATGCACCGCACCGATCCCCGGGCTGACGCGAGCCTCCCTGTTCCAGACCAAAGGGCAACGCATCCCGGTGTTCTGTCGGATGTCCACCGTGGCCGGTGGAGCAGGCTCGGTCGACACGCCGCGCGACGTCCGCGGCTTTGCCGTGAAGTTCTATACGCAAGAGGGCAACTGGGATCTCGTTGGCAACAACATCCCGGTCTTCTTCATCCAGGACGCAATCAAGTTCCCCGATCTCGTCCACGCAGTGAAGATGGAAGCCGACCGAGGATTCCCCCAAGCGGCCTCTGCGCACGACACCTTCTGGGACTTCATCTCGCTGATGCCCGAATCGACCCACATGATCATGTGGGCGATGTCGGATCGAACCATTCCACGGTCGTTGCGGATGATTGAGGGCTTCGGCGTTCACACCTTCCGGTTCGTCAACGACGAGGGCACCAGCACGTTCGTGAAGTTCCACTGGCGTCCTCGGCTCGGTCTCCAATCGACGCTGTGGGACGAAGCCGTCAAGCTCGCCGGGGCGGACCCGGACTTCCACCGACGCGATCTGTGGGAGGCGATCGACGCCGGTGCGTTCCCGGAGTGGGACCTCGCCGTGCAGACCTTCGACCAGGATCTGGCCGATTCACTTCCTTATGACGTGCTCGACGCCACCAAGCTGATCCCTGAGGAGGTCGTGCCGCTCCAGATCATTGGCCGAATGGTCCTCGATCGGAACCCTGACAACTTCTTTGCTGAGACCGAACAGGTGGCATTCCTGCCCACCAACGTCGTGCCCGGCATCGACTTCAGCGATGATCCGCTGTTGCAAGGCCGTCTGTTCAGCTACCTCGACACACAGAAGTCGCGCCTCGGCACAACGAACTTCCATCAGATCCCGGTCAACGC
>JANOQU010000220.1:0-4027 GCA_031422355.1 Actinomycetes bacterium | reverse complement strand
TGGAACGGCCCTTCATCGCCGCCAACGTAGCTGTGAAACTCATCTCGGACCGCCCGACGACGGTGCGAGTTCATTTCCGGTGAATCCATTGCCTGCGAAGGCGTCGGGCACGCGAGGCTGACGAGATGTACCGTCCCGGCTCCCCCGCCCGCCACATCGATCTCAGCCACACGATCGCCGATGGGCTGGTCACTTACCCGGGGCTGCCGGCACCACACGTTTTCGACCATCTCGACCGCGATGCCGCCCAGGCGACCTATGGCGAAGGTGTCACGTTCACGATCGGGATGATCACGATGTGCGCGAACACTGGCACGTATCTCGATGTCCCGTACCACCGTTTCGCTGACGGCCATGACTTGACCGGCCTTGCGCTCGAACGCGTCGCAGGCGTTCCAGCCGTCTGCATCGACTGCCGCGGCGTGGACGTCATTCCAGCGGACGTGCTCGAACCGTTCGAGGGCGTGAGTGGACAAGATCTGAGCGGTCATGCGGTGTTGTTCTGGACCGACCACAGCCGACACTTCTCGAGTCCCGCATACCTCGACGGGCATCCGTATCTCTCTGCCGAGACCGCCCGGGCTCTGGTCGATGCGAACGTCGCATGCGTCGGGATCGACTCCCTGAACATCGACGCAACCACTGGACCCGACGGAGCAGGGCGCCCAGTGCACACCATCCTTCTCCGTCACGACATTCCCATCATCGAACACCTCACCTGCCTCGACGCACTCCCTCCAACAGGATTTCGATTCACTGCCGTGCCACCCAAGATCGAGGGCCTCGGTACCTTCACCGTCAGGGCATTCGCCACGCTGTGATCGCTCGCTACGGGCGGCTTGGATCCACTCGAATAGATTCTCGTCCATGCATGACTTGGTGATTCGCGACGGCACGATCGTTGACGGGACCGGTGCGCCCAGCATCGCCGGCGACATTGCGATCACCGATGGCGTGGTGACGGCGGTCGGCCAGATCGACGGCCGCGGCCACCGAGAGGTCGACGCGGAGGGCCTCGCTGTGCTGCCCGGCTGGGTCGACATCCACACCCACTACGACGGTCAGGTGACCTGGGATCCGCAGGTCACGCCTTCGAGTTGGCACGGCGTCACCACGGTGGTGATGGGCAATTGCGGCGTCGGCTTCGCGCCCGTGCGGGCCGACGGTCAGGACTTCTTGATCGAGTTGATGGAGAGCGTCGAGGACATCCCCGGTACGGCGCTGCACGAGGGTATGGACTGGCAGTGGGAGTCGTTCCCCGAGTACCTCGATGCACTCGATGCGACGGAACGTGTTCTCGATATCGCAGCCCAGGTTCCTCACGCCGCGCTGCGGGCATACGTCCTCGGCGAGCGAGCCCACGAGGATGCGACGGCAGACGAGATCCTCCAGATGGCCCGATTGACGCAACAGGCGCTGGAGGCCGGTGCCGTTGGCTTCTCGACATCCCGGACCATCCTGCACCGCTCGCGCCACGGCGTCATTCCCGGCACGATCGCACCAGTGGACGAACTCATCGCAATCGGTGACGCCGTCGGTCGAGCGGGTCACGGCGTGTTCCAGTTGATCGACGATGGATCACCCGTGGGCGAGGTCGGTCGATGGATGACCGAGATCGCGCGTCGCAGCGGTGCAACGGTGACGTACTCGCTTGCCCAGACCTCCAGCGATCCACTTGCGTATCGAGCCGCGCTCGCCGGCGCTGCGGCGGCGGCAAAAGACGGTCTCCGCATCGTTCCGCAGGTGCCGTGCCGCCCGACCGGAATGATGTTCGGCCTCCAGTCGTCGTTGCATCCATTCATCACCCATCCCACCTACCGAAGCCTGAGCACATTGCCGTTGGCAGAGCGGGTGGCGCAGCTGCGCCAGCCAGAGGTCCGCGCTGCGCTCCTCGCCGATTCGCCGTCCACCGCCAGCCCGATCGCAAGGGCGCTGATGTCTCGCTGGAGTCGCATCTTCCCGCTCGGCAATCCACCCGACTACGAGCCGACGCCCGACACCAGCGTTGCGGCGGTCGCCGCGCGAGAAGGTCGAACGCCAGAGGAAGTCGTGCTCGACTGGATGCTGGAGCGCGACGGCACGGCGTTCTTGTTCGCGCCGCTGGCCAGCTACGAGGACACCAACCTGGACGCCGTGCGGGAGATGATGATGCATCCCAACGCCGTCCTGGGCCTCAGCGACGGCGGCGCTCATTGCGGGTTGATCTGTGACGTCAGCATGCCCACGTCGTTGCTGACCCACTGGGTTCGAGACCGCACTCGCGGCGAACGAATCTCGCTGGAGCAAGCCGTGCACCTCCAGACTGGTCGCACCGCCGAGGTCTACGGCTTCACCGATCGCGGCACGCTGCAACCGGGCAAGCGAGCAGATGTCAACCTCGTCGATCTCGACGCGATGACCCTGCATGCACCGGAGATGATCTTTGACCTGCCCGCAGGCGGAAGGCGGCTTGTCCAACGCGCGGACGGCTATCGGGCTACCTTCGTGGCTGGCGAGCAGACCTATGCCGATGGACAGCCGACGGGCGCAACGCCCGGCCGGTTGGTCCGTTTCGGTTCACAAGCCTGACAGTTCTCAACCGGAGGAATAATGGACACACACTCGATGCTGCACCCGGTGATCGCGGAGGCCGTGCAGGCAATGCCGTTCCCGACGATATCGGGTGACACATTGGCGCTGATGCGGGGTTTTCCATTCCCCGCCCAAACGCTGTCCGATGCTGTCGAACGAACCGATTTCGTCGTCTCCGAAGATCCACCCGTTCGGGTGCGGGTTCACCGGACCAAGGGTGCAACTGGCGCGCTGCCGTGCCTGTATTCGATCCACGGCGGCGGTTACGTGATTGGCAGCTACGACATGGACGACGCCCGATTCGACGCGCTGTGCCAGTTGGTTCCGTGCGTGGGTGTATCGGTCGAACACCGTCTGGCACCGGACGTGCCGTACCCCGGTCCGTTGAACGACTGCTACGCAGGACTGAAATGGGTCGTCGACAACGCCGATTCACTTGGGATCGACACTGGCCGGATCGGGGTCGGCGGCATCAGCGCAGGCGGTGGACTGGCTGCAGCGCTCGCCCTCTTGGCACGGGATCGCGGCGAGATCTCATTGAGCTTTCAATTCCTCGAGTGTCCGATGTTGGATGACCGCCAAACCACCCCGTCGAGCCGGCTCGACAACCTGCCGATATGGTCGAAAGAGTCGAACACGTTTGGCTGGCAGAGCTACCTCGGCGATCTGTACGGCAGCGACGACGTTCCGTACCACGCTGCGCCAGCGCGGGCCGACGACCTGTCCGGCCTTCCGCCGACGTTCATCGTGGTCGGAACCGTGGACGGCTTCCGGGACGAGGACATCGCGTACGCCACCAGACTCAATCAGGCGGGCGTGTCGACGGAATTGCATGTGTATCCGGGCTTACCTCACGGCCACTCGATCTTTCCACCGGTGCCCGCCGGTGCGCAGTGGCAACGCGACGTTGACCACTGGCTCGTCCGCCAACTCGAAGTGCGTTGAGACATTCGCACGGCGACGGTCCGCATCGCCTGATCGACCGCCACGACGAACTCACCGACGACGTCACAGAGCGTCGGCTTTGGATCGCAGCGATCGTCTGCGCTGCGATCACGATCATCGGTCTGATCGTGCTCTGGCCACGGGGTGACGTGAAGAGTGATCTCGATGCGGCATCGCTGTTCGGAGAGCGGGTGGAGGCAGTCGTCACGGGAAACACCATCGAGCCGTGCAGCTATGACCCGATCGCTGGCTGCCGCAAGGTGACGTTTCAACTGGTGTCGGGCGACAACGCCCGAACCGATTCAAGTTGGGAGCTTCCACTCGATTCTGTGAGCGGCGACTTCGAGAACGGCGACGAGATCTATGTCACCCAAACCCGACTCGCCGACGGCACCTCCACGTACAGCTTTTCGGACTATCAGCGAGAGACGCCCCTGATCTTGCTGGCGCTGATTTTCGTCGTCGCCGTTGTCGCCCTGGCCCGGTGGAAAGGCGTCGGCGCAATCGGCGG
>JANOQU010000219.1:0-3028 GCA_031422355.1 Actinomycetes bacterium | reverse complement strand
GGTAGCCGGGCTGGACGGCGACGGCCAATTTGACTCGGGTGTAGTGGCGATTGACAGCTTTGAAGGCAAGCGACATCACGACGATCACGATGACGCTGACGTAGGCCCCGCTGACGAACTTGGTGGTGATGACGATGCCGGTGACGAGGGCGGTCGTGAGCGCACCGACGCCGTTGATCACCAAGTTCAGTCGCCATCGTGGTTCTTTGATCTTGATGTGGTGGATGCACATGCCGGTCTGGCTGAGGGTGAATCCTGTGAACACTCCCACTGCGTACAGGGGGATGAGGGCCTCGATCTTGCCTCCGAAGATCACGACGAGGGTGATCGCCGCGACAGCGAGAAACAGGACGCCGTTGGAGAACACCAATCGATCGCCACGGTTCTGGAACTGGCGGGGCAGGTAGCCGTCCTTGGCGATGATCGAGGACAGGCGCGGATAGTCGGCGTAGGCGGTGTTGGCCGCGAGGATCAGGATCGCAAAGGTTGCGAACTGGGTGACGAAGAAGAAGATGTTGCGCCCGCCGTACACGTGTTGGGCCAACTGCGCGAGCACCGTCTGATCGACGCCCTCACCGGCGACCGGGTGGAGGTGTTGGGAGATCACCGACAAACCAAAGAAGCAGCTGCCGAGAATGACCGCCATCCAGATCAGTGTGATCGAGGCGTTTTTTGACTCCGGCTTCTTGAACGCTGGCACTCCGTTGGACACTGCCTCGACGCCGCTCAGAGCAACTGCTCCTGACGAAAATGCTTTGAGGAAGATGAACAGGCTGATCGTTCCCTGACCCTTCAGCAACTCTTCGGCCTCGCCGGTGTGCTCGATCGGGGCGATGTGTTGGACGAACACCCTGTACAGGCCAACGACGATCAACACGATCAGTGAAATTATGTAGATGTAGGTCGGTGGCGCGAAGAGCGCGGCTGATTCCTTGAGACCGCGAAGGTTCGCAACGGTCATCAGCGAGATGAAGCCGACGCACAGCAGCACCCGGTAGTCGGCGAGACCAGGGAAGGCGGAAATGATCGCGGCGACGCCACCGGCGATCGAGACCGCCACGGTCAGGATGTAGTCGGTGAGCAATGAGCTGCCCGCGACGAGCGACGGAATCTCACCGAGATTCTCGCGGCTCACGACGTAGGACCCGCCGCCGCTGGGGTACGCGAAGATCGTCTGGCGGTAGCTGATGACCACGATCACGAGCAGTACGACCACCATGATCGAGATGGGAACCAGCTTGCTGAACGACGCAAGTCCCGCCGCTGCGCCGGTGCCTGCGATCAGGAAGACACGCAGGATTTCCTCGGTCGCATATGCGGTTGAGGAAATTGCGTCGCTGGAGAAGACGGGCAGAGCAACCTTTTTGGAGATGCGCTGATGCTGTTCATCGGCGGTCGCCAGTGGTTTGCCGATCAGGACTCTCTTCAACGAACTCGCCATGCGCTCGCGAGCTTCGTGCAATTGGGTTCACAATTCCAACACCTTCACGACATCTTCACGGCCATTCACGGTCAGTGTTCTCGACACACCTTTACGCTGGCGCTCGCATCGTCGAGTCACAATCGACTCGTCGAGACGGGAGGAGCTCGCCGTGCATGTGGTGATCGTCGGTTGTGGACGCGTTGGCTCGGCACTCGCCGTCGACCTCGTCGATCGAGGAAACTCGGTCACCATTGTCGATCGTCGCGCGGAGGCCTTCGCCCGTCTCGGCGATTCCTTCACCTCCTCGCCCGACTCGCGCTCTCGCTGCATCGTTGGCATCGGATTCGACCGCAAGGTGCTCATCGAGGCCGGCATCGAGCGTGCCGACGCCGTTGCGGCGGTGACGAGCGGAGACAATTCGAACATCCTCATTGCCCGCGTCGCTCGCGAGAACTTTGGTATCGAGCGCGTCGTCGCCCGTATCTACGACCCCAAGCGTGCCGCCGTCTATCAGCGGCTCGGTATCGCCACCGTTGCGACGGTTTCATGGACCACCGAGCGGGTTCTGCGCCGGGTGCTTCCAGCGGCCACCGCCGTCGAGTGGGTCGACCCGAGTGCCAACGTGTCACTGGTCGAACGCCACGTCGATGCCGCCGCCGCAGGCCGTCGATATTCCGATGTCGAAGCGTCAGGCCAAGTGAAAGTGATTGCAGTCTCCCGACTCGGCGTTGCCGTGCTTGCGACGCCGAGTCTGGTCGCCCAGGAGGGCGACCTGATGTATCTCGCCGTGGTGTCTGAGCATGTCGACGAAATCGATGCGGTGTTCGCCTCCGCGGCAACGCACGGTCACTGAGTAATTCGCAATGGCCAGATCTCAGAGGAATCCAACATGAAAATCGTCATCGTCGGCGGCGGAAGCGTTGGCCGCTTCATCGCCGAACAATTGGGCTCAGCTGGCAACAGCGTGACCATTTTGGACAACGCCCCAAAGGTGGTCCAGCAACACAGTGGTCATGTGTCGGCAAACGTGAGGTGGGTCCAAGGAGACGGCTGCGAGCTCGATGTCTTGCATCGCATCGGGGTCGCCGAATGCGAAGTTGTTGCAGCGGTAACGGGTGATGACGAAGACAACCTTGTTGTGTCACTGCTCGCTAAGCAGGAGTTCGGCGTTCCCCGTGTCGTAGCCCGCGTCAACAATCCGAACAACGAGTGGATGTTCAACGGAACGTGGGGCGTCGATGTCTCGGTCAGTACCCCACACCTGATCACCGGGCTGGTCCAGGAGGCCGTCGAGGTCGGCTCGTTCGTTCGGCTTCTGTCCTTCGGTGGCGGTAAGGCCAAGCTCGCAGAAGTGACGTTGGCCGAGAACTCCCCGGCTGCCGACAGAGAGATCGTCGAACTCGGATTTCCGCGTGAGGCCACGGTCGTCGCAATCTTGCGTAACGACCGCGTTGTGGTCCCTCGCGGTGACACCGTTCTGCGCGTCGGTGACGAAGTGGTCGTGCTCGTCACTGGCGACAGCGAAGATGACGTCCGCCGCCTGTTGATCGGTGTCTGATCAGTCGACGATGAGGGTGTATGCCGGGTTGAGCATGACCCGGCGGC
>JANOQU010000218.1:0-2799 GCA_031422355.1 Actinomycetes bacterium | reverse complement strand
CAGCAGCGCCTGCTCGGTGAACGTGCCAACCGGACCGAAGAACCCAACCCGCAGCGCGCCGTCGATTCGGGTGCTGGAAGGAGTGAGTCCGTCGTGTGTTGGCATCTCGTCAGGCTACGGCACACAGCTTCCGCAGCTTGTCGCCAATTGCCGCCGCCGGGTTTGATCACCAGGCAGCACGAGCGGGAAACCCTCGTAGCATGCTGGCCGTGAACGAGGCCGACATCCGTCAGTTGCTCGACGGGATCCGGACCGGGGCCGTTGGTGCCGACGAAGCGGTCGACACCCTTCGCCGGCTGCCGTTCGCTGAAGCCGGTGAGGCGCTGGTCGACCATCACCGATCGCTGCGCCAGGGGATGCCAGAGGCCGTCTACGGACCCGGCAAGTCGCCCGACCAGGTGTCTCAGATCGTCGGCGAACTTCTCGCTCGTGGATCCGATCCGGTGTTGCTGACGAGGGCGTCGATGGCCCAAGTCGAGCGTGGTGAGGCCGACCACGGCCCAGCGACGAAATCGGGCGGTTGCGCGCTGTGGCGTGCACCCGCACCGACCCGTTCGGCTGACGTCTTGGTGATCTCAGCCGGGACCGCTGACCAGCCCGTGGTCGACGAGTGCATGATCACGTTGTCGGCCTACGGCTTTACCGGCCGACAGATTCACGACGTCGGCGTTGCCGGTCTGCATCGGTTGTTGGCCCGTCTCGACGATGTGATGTCTGCCGAGGCGATCATCGTCGTCGCCGGAATGGAGGGTGCGCTGGCGAGTGTGATCGGCGGGCTCAGCGGCGCCCCGATTGTCGCCGTTCCGACCAGTGTCGGCTACGGAGCCGGACTGGACGGTGTGACTGCGCTGTTGGCCATGCATGCCTCGTGTGCGAGTGGAATCACCGTGGTCGGCATCGACAACGGCTTCGGTGCGGCCTGCGCGATCGCAAGGATGATGCCGTGACCGACCGTGATGGATCGGGCCAGCGGACTGCCTGGTTCCACTGCTTCGCTGGCACTGCTGGCGACATGTCAATGGGTGCTCTCGTCGATGCAGGCGCGAATGCCGGTGAAGTCGCGGCGATGATCGGCCAACTCGATCTGGCCGACTACGCGCTGACCTTCGAGCCCGTGCTGCGCTGCGGCCTGGCAGCAACGCACGCGATCGTTGTCGTCGACGACCACAGCCATGACGAGCACAGCCATGATCACGGGCACCCTGATCACGACCGCGATCATCACCGGCCGTATCGCGCGATCCGTGAGATGTTGCTGGCGGCGGACCTACCCGACCGGGTACGGCGTCGAGCACTCGCAACCTTCGACGCGCTCGCCGAGGTCGAAGGGGCGATGCATCGGATGCCGCCACTGGAGGTCGAATTCCACGAGGTCGGGTCGATCGACGCGATCGTCGACATCGTCGGTACCTGTGCAGCGCTCGAAGTACTGAACATCGACCGAATCGTGTGTAGTCCGATCGCCGTTGGTCGCGGCACGGTGCTCGCCGCCCATGGTGAACTGCCGAACCCAGCGCCTGCCGTCGCTGGCTTGCTGGCGCGTCGCAATGCGCCGACGTTCGGCATCGAGACCCGCAAGGAGATCGCAACGCCGACGGGTGTGGCCTTGATGACCGCGCTCGCAGACGAGTTCGGTCCGCTCCCGGCGATGACCGTGTCGGCAGTCGGTTACGGCGCCGGGACAGCTGACATACCGGGGCGACCGAATGTCGTCCAAGTCGTGATCGGTCAGGCGACAGCTGCGGGTTCAGTCGCCGGGGCGGGCGTGACCGCCGGCCATCCAATCCGGGCGCTGGAGGTGAACGTCGACGACGCGACGGGCGAAGTGGTCGCCCACACGATTGCAGCGTTGCTGTCAGCGGGCGCGAACGATGCCTGGGCGACGCCGATCGTGATGAAGAAGGGCAGGCCCGCGCACACCATCCATGCGCTGTGCGACATTGCCCTCACCGCTTCCGTGGCAGCGGTGTTGATCAGCGAGTCGGGCTCGCTCGGCGTCCGTGGAAGCATCATCGAGCGATGGCCGCAGCCCCGTCGTGAGACCACCGTCGAGGTCGAGGGTCACGTGGTTCGGGTCAAGCTCGCTCCCGGCCGAGTCAAAGTCGAACACGACGACGCCGCAGCCGCCGCACAAGCGCTCGGCTGGCCGTTGCGGGTGGTGATGTCGGCAGCCGAAGCTCTTGGCTGGGCGGCCCAAACCGCCGATTGAACCTGACTCCTGGATCGTTCGTAGAGCGCTCCGGCAGCCGCCGGTACGCTCAGAGCATGGCCAAGTCAAAGACCGCAACACCCGTCAAAAACCCCAGCACTGGCATCAACATCGGCATCAGCGACAAGGACCGGTTGGCGATCGCAAACGGCCTCGGGCACCTGCTCGCCGATACGTACACGCTCTACCTGACGACCCACAATTTCCACTGGAACGTGACCGGGCCGATGTTCAACACATTGCACACGATGTTCATGACCCAGTACGTCGAACTGTGGAACGCGGTGGATCCAATCGCAGAGCGGATCCGCTCGCTCGGCCATCCGGCACCCGGCTCGTACGGCCAGTTCGTCACACTCAGCTCGCTACCAGATGTCCCCGCCACGCCGCCCAGGGCGATGGCCATGGTCAAGGTTCTGGTCGACGGACATGAAGCCGTCGCCCGTACGGCGCGCAGCATCTTCCCGCTGGCGGACAAGGCACGCGACGAGCCAACCGCCGACCTGCTCACCCAACGTCTGACGATCCACGAGCCGGGTGCCGGATGGCCGAGCGAGCGGATCCGCTCTGCGATTGGATCCACCGCGTTC
>JANOQU010000217.1:0-24423 GCA_031422355.1 Actinomycetes bacterium | reverse complement strand
GCCGTTCAGCGTCGTGCTGTTCGACGAGATTGAAAAGGCCCACCCTGACGTCTTCAACACCCTGCTCCAGATCCTGGAGGAGGGCCGACTGACCGACAGCCAGGGGCGCACGGTGGACTTCCGCAACACGGTGCTGATCATGACGTCCAACCTGGGTACCGGCGACCTTCGCAAGGCCAACGTCGGCTTCACCAAGAACGACGAAGCCGTCAGCTATGAGCGGATGAAGGACAAGGTGATGGAGGCGCTGAAGAGCCACTTCCGTCCTGAGTTCCTCAACCGGATCGACGATGTGGTCGTCTTCCATGAACTCGCCCAGAGCGAAGTCATGCAAATGGTCGATCTGATGACCAAGCGCCTGATGGGCCAACTCGAGAGCCAAGGTCTCGGGATCGAACTCACCCAGGGCGCCAAAGAACTACTGGCCCTCAAGGGCTACGACCCCCAACTCGGAGCCCGTCCGTTGCGCCGTGCGATCCAGCGCATGGTGGAGGACCCGCTCTCGGAAAAGATCCTGTATAAGGACTTCCGGGCCGGAGAAATCATCGTGGTCGACACCGAAGATGACCCCGAGCGGCCCGGTGAGCTGCGGATTGCGTTCCGCTCGGTCGAGGGCTTCCAGCCCCCACCGACGCCGGAATTGGCCGGTGCCGGCGAAGGCACTCCTCTCGCCGAATAGCTCACTCACCCAAACCTCAACACGGCAAAAACGCCGACACGATGCCCGGTTCCCTCGTTGGGCCGGGCATCGTGCGTTCTCGATTCGATCAGCGCTCAGCCTGTGAGTGTGCCGGTGTAGGTGGCCGTCACCGTCGCCACCGGACATGACCCACCGGAGAAGGTGAAGCTGTAGATGCCGGTGAACCCGCCGGCAACGAAGTTGATCGCCATATCGCCGAAGCCGGTTCCGCACTCGGGAACGGGATATTCGAATTGCACGGCGTAGATACCAGGCCCACCGGGCACCATTGGCAAGACGCCTCCCGGTCCGACGAATCCAGTCGCGGCCCCGGTACTCGCAACACTGCCCTCGCCGGCGTCGATCATGCAGTCACCGACTCCGTCGCAGGCGCCAGTGACTGTCCAGGGAGCAGACGCCGGGCTCGGGACCGAGAAGGTGACGCCACCACCGCTCACCACGATGTCGCTACTCGCCACCGAATAGGAGCCCGCATAACTCGGCAATGCCGGCAGGGTCGTGGTCGGTTCGACCGTCGTGGTCGGAGCCAGGGTTGTCGTCGGTGCCTCGGTCGTGGTCGCAGCGTCGGTAACGACCGGAGCCACGGAATTCACAGCTGTGTCAGCCGGCTCTACCGTGACGACGACCGGATCCGAGATTGGAACGGGTGATGCCACCGTGGTGGTCACTGCCGGCCGACGCTGCGCTGCAGGTTCGTCGTCCTGGGTTGCCAGCGTGATCGCGCCGGCAGTGGCCACGGCGGCCGCCGTCGAGCCACCGATGACTGCGAACTTGTAACGGGGCCGCGCGTTGCGCCACTTCAATGCTCGGCTGCTGGCGCGGTGGCCCGAAGCCACATGCTGGGCCGTGTTCGCTGATTCGCCCGCCGCGTCGGTGACATGCTGTGCGGAATCCCCGCCACGCTGCAGTGAGTCGGCTCCTCGCCCGCCCTGTCCGGCGGACTCCATACCGTGACCGGAATTCTGGGTTGCTTGGTTGCCGACCTCACCCGGATGCTGGTGCTGGGCCGACGGCGACTGGCCGTGCTGGGGTTGCTGGGACTGAATCTGATGCGAGCTGTCAACCTGACCGGCGCCGCTTTGCTGATCGGGTGTATGGCGGGTCGCGTCCCTGGGCGCATCCCAACCATGAGAAGTGGGCTGCTGGACGCCGCCGGATTCTGTACCCGGCGCACTGTGGGTAGCAGGGGTACCGGCGCCGTGTTCAGCGCTCGGCGCGTGTTGCAGCCCATGCTCGGCCCCGGAGACGCCGTCGACCTGGGGATCGTCGATGTTCTGAAGACCGGCGGGTGGCGGGACCGGAGGTGGATCGAACGTGTGTGGATTTGGTGGTGGCAATCCAATTCCGGGGTCAGGTTTGTCGCTCATCGTCCACGCTCCTCGGGGCGCTTGGCCCCATCGCCCTACCATACGACGAGTGACGCTGGTCATTTCACGGCGTTGAATATTCTCGGCCCGGTTCGTCGATCGACACGGCAGAATTTCCTCGACAACACAATGCGTCGCCGCAGTGATCAGGAGACCCCATGTCAGCAATCATCGAGGCGTACGGTCTTACGAAGACCTTTGGCGAGGTACGCGCTCTCGACAACCTCGAGTTCGTCGCCCAGTCCGGACGGGTCACTGCCCTGCTCGGGCCGAATGGCGCCGGCAAGACCACTTTCATCAACGCCGTTGCGACCTTGCTCGCGCCAGACTCGGGTGAACTGCGCGTCGCTGGAATCGATGCCCGCACACATCCCAAGCAAGTGCGCCGAATCATCGGCCTCGCCGGCCAGTCGGCCTCGGTCGAGCCAGCGATGACCGGGCGAGAGAACCTCGAACTCGTGGCCCGGTTGTTCGGATTGGATCGCCGTGGCGCCAAGCTCGCGGCTGGCGACGTTCTCGAACGGCTTGGCCTGACTGAGGCACAAGACCGACTGGTGCGCACGTACTCGGGCGGAATGCGTCGCCGCCTCGACCTTGGGGCAAGTCTGGTCGGCCAGCCACGGCTGTTGCTGCTGGACGAACCAACGACCGGCCTCGACCCGCGGAGCCGGATGGAATTGTGGGAGGCGATTCGATCGTTGGTCGCCGATGGCACCGACGTACTCCTCACCACCCAGTACCTCGAAGAGGCAGACCAGTTGGCGCGCGACGTCGTGATCATCGACCACGGACACGTGATCGCGGCCGGCACGCCGGATGAACTCAAGGGCAAGGCTGGCCGCGATGTAATCGAAGTCCGACCGCGAACCCGAGCAGAGCTGCCGGCGATTGCCGAGTTGCTGCAGGTCGTCGCCGCCGAACCGACCCGCACAGACACCGACACCAAGCGCGTCTCGGCTCCGGTCGATGGCGGAGCGGCCAGCCTCGCAATCGTCGTTCGGATGCTGGACGAGCGCGGCATCACCGTCGATGACATCGGCCTTCGCCGGCCGACACTCGACGAGGTCTTCCTCACCCTCACCGGTCAATCGATCGGCTCCGACTCTCCCGCTGACGCTGCCTGAAACGAAACGACCATGACAACGACCACCTCCACAACCACCACCACGTCCGCAGACACAACCGGATCCGCGACCCACGACGATGGACCGAGCGTTGCCCACCACACGCTCGATCACTCCAATGGCGCAAGCTTTCTGACCACCACGATCGGTACGGCGCGGCGAACCATCTTGCAGTTCTTCCGCACGCCACAACTCCTGGTGATGGGCACGGTCCAAGGAGCATTGTTTCTCTTCATGTTCCGCTATGTGTTCGGCGGCGCGATCTCCACCGGCGGAGCGATCAGCTACGTCGACTTTCTGGTCCCCGGATTCCTGGTCACGACCGTCTTGTGGACGGGCATGAGCGCGGCAGCAGGTGTGGCCGAGGACGCAACGACCGGCGTCTACGACCGACTTCGCTCGCTGCCGATCCCTCGTTCGGCGGTCATGCTCGGCAGAGCCCTCGCCGACACCACCCTGGTCTCATGGGGACTCCTGATCACCGGTGCACTCGGGTTCGCGCTGGGCTTTCGCACGCACGCCTCGTTCGGTTCGATCGTGATGGCGATCGCACTGATGATTATCTGCGGCTTCGCATGCACCTGGGTGTTCATCTTTCTCGGCCTGGTGTCCGGCAGCGCCCAAGCCGCCCAGGGAATGTCGATGCTGGTCATCCCGTTCTCGTTCGTGTCGAGCGCGAACGTACCGATTCAATCGATGCCGGGTTGGATGCAACCGTTCGCAGCGAATCAGCCGATCACCGTGATGATCAACGCGACTCGCAGCCTGATGCAGGGTGGTACCGAAGCGGTCGGGATCGATCATTCGACGGGATACTGGGTTGCCCTCAGTCTGATCTGGTGCGCCGGCATCGTCGCCGTCTTCGGCACGTTGTGCGTGTCCCGCTTTTCGCGGACCAAATAGCAACGAGGCAACCGTCGGGCCTGTCCGACCAAGCCAGTCACAACAGCAGTATCCGAGAGACGGCGCCGAAGCCGCCGAGCGACATTTCAGCGACGAGCTCTCCCGTTGGGCTGATGCGAGCCAGTCGATCAGCGCCAGCCACAACCGCGGCCCCGCTCTCGATCGCCGCGAGTGAATCGATTTCGATACCGATGCTGAGCGACTTGGTCTCGACGAGCGAGACGGGGTCGATCCATCGCAAGGTTGTGGCCTGGCCCACGACGACAACGCCCGGGGCTGTCGCAACACTGGGTCCACCAGAGGCAGTGTCTGCCTGCCACGAGCGCACCGTTCGCCGCGCTGTCGGAACGGACTCCGTGCCGCCGGTCTCGGGGCCACCGGTGTCGGTGATGTCGGCGACCACGAACTCAGAGATGAATCCATTGGCCGACACGACCAACAACTTCGATTCCCCTTCGACCAGTCCAAGCGTGCCGAGTTCCCACTCCAGCGACAGTTGGTCGGGTAACTCCAGACACCAGACACCGCTCGCAAAACCAAGTGTGTGGACGAACGCATAATCGGACGAATCATCGCCGACACCGCGGTAGAGCGTGAACAGCAGTCCGTTGCGCAGCGACAAGACGTTGGACCGGCCGAACCCGAGCATCTGCTCGTCGACCAGAGTCGCTTTGTCGCGGAGGTTGAACGGCAGTTGAAGGTCGCCGGTTGATGTGTCGAGAACGCGCACCTGGTACCAGCGCGGCGCCTCAGCGTCAGTCATCGGCGGATCAAGGAATTCCTGGACGAACAGTCCAATCGGAAGGCCGTTGTCACCGCTGATGTTACTGAAGCCTTCGGGGACGATTTCAGTGTCGTAACGCTGACGAAACCGCTCGCCTTCCGCATCGGCGATCACGATTTCAGTACCAATTGGTTTGCTCTGCGCTGCAATGCCGTCCGCGAAGTCGCCGGCGATCTCGTTGATCAGAGCCACGAATCGGCCTGATCGATCCGTCGCGACAGCTCGGAGATCACCGCTCAACGTGACCCGCCCGATCGGGGTTCCATCTGCGAGGTTCGTCCAAGTCAGCGTCGTCGACGGCTCACCGCTGGCTGAACGTTCGAGCGTTGTGGCAACCAACGTCTCATCGTCGCCAGCGATGATTCCCGTCACGGGCTCGGTCATCGCGCCATTCCGCAGTACCGCAACCCGCCCGTCGGCGGACACCAACGCCACGTCCGGCATCGATCCCGACAGCGAACCTTCAAGCGACGGCTCTGCTGCGACTGGCGAGGTTCGCTCGCTCGCCTCCATCACCGATTCCGAGCCGGACGAGGAAGTGTCGGCGGAGGAAGTGTCGGCGGCGGACGTGTCGGACGACGTGGTGCTGGCGGCGTCGGCGGCGGCGCACCCGGCGCCGACTCCAAGACCGACAACGACACCGAGACGCAGGAGGGACAGGATTGCGTGTTGTCGCATACCGCCCAAGACACCGCTGCGCACTCGTCGGTTCCGCCAATCGAGCCACCTTTAGCCGGTCGTGATGACGGATCGAGCGATCTCGATTGCATCGTCTCGGCTGACTGACGCCTCCAACCTGTACACGACGCTGTCCTCGGTCCACAGCAGCGTGTTCGTCGCGAGGCGGAGAGAGTCGATCTGAACCGAGCCATTGGTGTCCTCGAAGAAGACCTGGTGCGGCTCACCGGACAGCCAAATTGCTGGCACCGTTTCGCCATCAGCGGTGACGATCGTCAAGGTTTCGACGACGGTTCCGGGCCCGGCCAGCTTGGCGAAGTAGCCGTCATCGATTCGACCGCCAACCGCCGAGAGCAACGCGCCGACACCTGTGATCGAGGTTGGCCCGAGCGTGTCGGTGGACGGGTAGACGACCACGATCTGACCACTCTCTGGCGGAACGACAACGAACACGCCTGACGGCGAGCCCAATCGAGCCGACGATGGTACCCGCAGCCCTGTTTGCGCTCGGGCAGCATCGACGGACATGGCCGCACCGAGATCCAATTGGGTCGGAAGCGCTGGCGTCGGCGGCGTCACAGCCGGTTCCGCTGTCGTTGCAGTCGGTGCCGGATCAGGTGTTTGGACAGGCGTCACTGGAGTCACCGGAGCGCGTTCGATTCGGGTACTGCCGATACCGAACCAGTTGGCGACAGCGTGGCGCGAATCTGGGATCACAATCACGACGAGCGCCGTCGCCGCCGCGAGGCCCAGAGCGATTCCGATGGCGTGACGACGCCGAAACGGTAAAACCGTGGATCTGGCTGCGACCGATGAAACAGTGTCGCTGCCGTCGAATCGTGTTCGTAGATCGTCGACCAGACGGTCGCCGACGTCGACGTCGATCAGCGCAGCAACCGCAACGAGTTGACGTTCGAGCAGATCAGTCATTGCTGGTCCCCGTTTCAATTCTCAGCCGGAGTAACGCCCGAGATGTTCGAGACTTGACGGTTCCCGCGGCAATTCCAAGCGCAACGGCAGTCTCGGCCTCACTCAGCCCGGCGAAGTATCGATAGGCGAGAACGTGACGATCGTTGTCGGCGAGCCTCCCCATTGCTTCGAGTAAACATTGCGCCTCGATCGCACCGAGGGCGACCTCGTCCGGTCCGGCAGGGGGTTGGGCGCGCAGGACGACATGTCGTTGGTGGCGGGCTTCTCGGCGATGGCGGCCGCGGGCGGCGTTCTTGGCCTGATTGGCGACGATGCGCATCAGCCAAGGCCGCAGGGCCTGGTCGTCACGAACGGTTGCGAGCGCCTGGTGAGCCTTCATGAACGCCTCCTGCACGATGTCGTATGCCTCGGTCGAATCCCCGCTGATTGCCGTCGCGAGCCGCAGCGCGTGGGCCTGGTGGGCGCGGACGATCTCGGCGAAGGCATCTCGGTCTCCAACGCGAGCGCGCCGAAGGAGATCTCGATCATCGTTGGTTATGTGTTCCTTCAACACGTCCTCTGGTCACCTGAACGAATGCACGAACTGAGCGTGGCTCACAGTAAGACACCGCCGGACCGTTCCCGGTTCCTGTTGTCCGTCGGGACTCTGAAGATGCCAGACTGAATGCAATGGCGCGCACGGTGAGACGAATTTTCCTGGCGATGGCGCTTGCCTTGGTCTGCGCGTCGTGCCGGGTCGACGTGCAGATCGGCGTTGTGATGAAAGAGGATGGTTCCGGCACCGTGACCGTGACTGCCGTGGCTGATGCCGAAGTCGTCCAGCAGTCTCCGACGCTCGGCACAGATCTGCGCTTCGACGATCTCCAAGAAGCCGGTTGGGTTGTCGTTGGTCCCGGCCCCACCGCAAGCGGCGGGATCGAAGTGATGATGACCCATACGTTCGCAACACCGGCTGACGCAACGGCTCTGCTGGCCCAAATCGGCGGAGAGGGTGGGCCTTTTAAGGGCGTCACGCTCGACCGCACGGTGGTCAAGCGCACCACGACGTACACCCTCAACGGCGCGCTTCAGATCACCGGTGGGCTCGATGCATTCAGTGACGCTGATCTGGTCGCCGCCGTCGGGGCCACGCCGTACGCCAGCCGACTGGCCGGTGCAGGGTTACAGCCGGCGGACGCGATCGGCATCACCTTTTCGGCAAGCCTGCCGGGGTCGATCGACAACACCACCGCATCCGTCGCCGATCAGGGTTTGGTCTGGCAAGTGCCCTTCGACGGCGTTCCAGTGGACATCGCGACCCTCTCCGAGACCGAAGACCGGGGCAATACGTGGGCACGTCCAGTGGCCCGCGGCGCGCGTATCGGCTTGATCGTCTGGGGTGTCATCGCACTCGGCTTCATCATCTATGTGATGTGGTCGAGGCGCCGTCAGCGGATCGAGAACCAACCCTGGTACTGATGGTCAGGTGCGCCGCTGCGAACCACACATAAGCGCGAGCTATTTCTGACTCAGCACTAGATGTTTGCTCGTGCCCGTGCGTGTTCGAGGGCAACAGTGAGCAACCGCAAGATCGTGTCCTTGACCGCTTCACGCAGTCGCGCATCGGTTGCCACAACAGGAACGTGAGGAGCTATCGACAGAGCATCACGAACCTCCTGCGCGGTGTGGAACATCGTGCCGTCGAAACGGTTGACAGCGACCACGAAGGGCATATCTCGATTCTCGAAGTAGTCGAGCGCGGGGAACGAGTCCTCGATCCGACGTGAGTCGACCAGGACCACAGCGCCCAACGCGCCGCGAACGAGGTCGTTCCACATGAATCCGAATCGGTCTTGACCCGGTGTACCGAAGATGTACAACACGATCGACTCGTCGACGGTGACCCGACCGAAGTCCATCGCGACCGTCGTGGTGGTCTTGTTCGTGACGTGGCCGCGGTGGTCCACACCTTCACCGACCGTCGTCATTGCCGCCTCGGTCGTCAACGGCACGATGTCGGAGATCGCGCCGACGAAGGTTGTTTTGCCGACGCCGAACCCTCCGGCGACCACGATCTTGACCGGCACCGGTGCTGCGCGGAGCGGGCGATGAACTGCAGTGGACAACCCGCCGGGGTAGGCCGGAGCGTCGGGAGGAGCAGGATTAGAGAGCACGGACACCTTCGATCAACCTCGTGATGAGAGAAACGTCGTCAGCGACGCTCAGATTTGACATGAATGCTTCGAGAACACCTTCGGAAACGAGATCGGCGGCGACAACACGGACAACACCGATCGGGAGGTGCAGCCTGGCGGACAACTCCGCAACCGACAGGATCTCGGTGGCGCACAAATGGGTGATGCTCGCTCGTTCGAACCCGAGCGAATTCATCGTTGCGAGTCCGACCGTCGTCGTCTGCATCATCGATTCGAACTCCAACGGCACGATCCCGACCGAACGGCCGCCGGTCATTGCATATGACCGGACGCCCGCTGCCTCACGAGGTTCTGGCACACCCAGCGGTTCCGCCGGCGACGGCGACCACGGCTGCATTCGAGTCAGGAACGGACGAACAAGCGAGGGCGCCTTGAGTCGTTGTTCAGCGCTCGATGGGTCGTCACCGCCGAGCGCACTGAGCGCACCGAGCGCGCCAAGACCACTGACACCACTGACACCACGGGCGTGGTCGTGGTCGGGCAACATCTCAGACGCCGACGAGAGAGTTCTTGAGCTCGGTCACGAGGTGCGGCGTCAACTGGCTGCCGACACGATCGACGAGCATCGCGATCTCATAGCCGATCAAACCCAGATCGCAGCCTTTGCTTGTAACCACGCCAAGTGTGGAGCCGCCCGAGATCGAGCTGACGAACAGGTAAGCGCCCGCCATCTCGATCAGAACCTGGACGACATTTCCCTTGCGAAGTTCGTTGGCTGCACCATGCGACAGGGCCCGCATGCCGGTGATGATCGCGGCCAGTTTGTCGGCCGATGATCGGTCGATCGTCGCCGACATTGCGATCAGCAAGCCGTCGGACGACACCGCGATTGCCTGCTCGGCTCCCGGGGTTCGCTCGACGAAACTGGCCATCAACCAGTTCACGCTGTTTGCTTCATTGGACAATCCCATGTCAACTCCCTTCGCCGGCGGTGATTCCGGGCGTCATCGCCGTGTTGTTCCTGATCTGGACGTGGTTCCTCATGCGGGCGACGTTCACGATTCGCCGCTTTGACGCTGACGAGCCAGATCGATACCTCGCTGGAGGCTGCTCAGGCTGCCTCGGACTTCTTCCGCCGGGCGGTCCCAGGCAACGGTCTCGTCGCGGGCGTTGCCGACATCGGGGAGTTGCGCTCCGCGTACACGCTTGGGGAGGCCGCCAACGGAAACGGGTTCATTGGCTGGTACCGGCGAAATCGGCGCTGCCGGGTCAACGTCGAGACTGCTTGAGGCAGGCGGCGTCAAAGCCATTTCCAGCGCTGTCGGCGCTGTCGGCGCTGTCGGCGGAGCCACCGGTAACATCGGAGCCATCGATGAGATCGAAGCCATCGGGGAGATCGGAACCATCGGTGCGATCGGAACCATCGGGGCGATCGGAACCAACATGGGTGGGCCAGCGGGCTGCGTCGCTGTCGACTCGATCACCGCAACACTGCTCGTTGCACTCGATTGCGGTTGCTCAGTCATCGATGACTGCGGAATGGTTCCAGGTATCGGCAAGCGTGGCCCACGCTGAGCGTCCGTCGGCGGAGGCAGCATTCGGGCACCGTTGCTCGCCGTCACAGGGGCGGGCGTTCGGCTGTCGAAGACGTCCGGCGGCAATTTGATGATCGCGGTGATACCGGTGGCTCCTGCGGTGTTGGCGAGTACCACGTGAATGCCGAGCTTGGACGCGATCCGGGCAACCACCTGGAAGCCGAGTAGCTTGCTGGATCCGGAACCGAAGTCGGATTGCCGACGAAGGCCCTCGTTCGCTGCGTCGAGTTCGCTCTGCGCCATCCCGATTCCGTAGTCGACGATGGCAAGTTGATGACCGCTGCCGATCGAACGACCGACGATCGTCACCTTGGTGGTCGGCGACGAGAAGCTCGTCGCGTTCTCGAGCAGTTCGGCCAGAAGGTGGGCGACATCGGCAGCCAAGGCTCCCTGCACCATCACCCCGGCGGGCACCCCGCTCGCAACCATCGACGCAGCGTGGTCGCCAAGGTCACCGAGGTCGACCCGGCCGTAGTTCTCGATCTCAGACAGAGCCGCTCGGACGACATCGCCGATCGGGACTGGTGCGGACCACAGCCGGTTCTGTTCGGCATCGGCCAACACGAGCAACGACTGGGCGTTGCGGCGCATACGGGTTGTCAGGTGGTCGAGGCGGAACAGCTTGTCGAGCGTTGCTGGATCCCGTTCGGTCTCTTCCATGTCCGACAGCGAGCCGAGTGACCGACCGAGCAGGCTCTGCGTGCGGCGTGCGATGTTGATCAGGTTCTCGGACACGATCCGGCGGGCCATTGCCTGCTCCGACGCAAGGTCGAGTGCTGCGTTCTGCACCGAGTTGAAGCTGTCGCTCAGGTCGGCGAGTTCGTCACGCGTTTAGGTGTGGAACATCTCGATCGTCGGCATCGGCGCATCAGCCGGAAGCGACTGGATCTGACGGACGGCCTCGGGCAGGTCGGTGGTCGCGGCACGCCGCGCTTGTGCCGACAGTGCCAGGATCGGGCGAACGATGGAACGGCGGACGAAGAAGGCAACGACGAGCAGAAGCATCAGAAGTGCGGCCACTGCCACGATGATCAACATCTGGACCCGCGAGACGAACCCGTCGGTGCTTTCCTCTCGGCGGGCCACTTCGTCCTCGACCAGGTCCAACGACTGGGAGATATAGATCTGCTGAATGTTGTAGTCGTACTCGATCGCTCGAACGTCGTTGAGCACGATCTCGGGGTCGCGCTCGTTCATTGAATTGAGCAGCAGCGAGTCGACCTTGTTGAAGAACTCTTCACCGGACTCGGCCCCGCTCTCGAACGCGGCCTTCTGGTCCGGTTCGAGCGGTTGGGTCCGCCAGTAGTCGATTGCCTTGAAGTAGACGGCGCGAGCTACCGTCAGCTTCTGTAGTTCGGCCTGGATCTCAGCAGTCGTTCGGCTGGTGACGGGCGCTGCAACCAACACGCCGATCTTGGCCACCGACGACCACGCCGAGATCAGGTTCGCTCGTGGAGGCTGGAAGTCCGTTCGCAGATCGACCGCCGTCTTGAGTGCGAGGTACTCGTCGCCGCGCACGCTTGCACGGTGCAATGACACCGAACTGACGGCCGCCAACGCAATCAGCGCAATCAACGGCACGGCGATGAGCACGTTCACACGTGTGCCGATTCTCAGTTTCCTCAGCATGTGGCCCCGCCCTCAGTCGTTACTCGTTCCTGGTCTGTCTGGGTATCGGCACGGTCTATGCCGTCTTGAGGCAATCTTTCCGATCGCTCTCAAGATTCGAGAGGTGCGCGCCGATGAACTGAGGTGCCTCAGTCCTTACCATCCGACGACAAGATCGAGGCGCTCGTCGGTCTTGTCCTGCAAGCCGTCGACCAACGATTGTCAGTCGTGCGCGGGCAACTCGCGGACCTCACCAACGCCGTCGCCCGGAACCATGTCGACCTACAGGCTCAGATAAAGGCCTGCCATGGCCTGATCACTGATGGTGGCCGGCACGCCGGCAGCGTCGCCGGTGCCGACCCTGTATCCAATGCTGGATCTGACGCCGCAGCGAGCGCCCAGGTGGTCAGCGCAGCGAACGTGCTCACCGAGCGAGTCACCTTCCTCGAGGAACGGGTCAATCAGTACACCAACGATCGTGTCGCGGAACTGCGGGCAACAATCGAACACTTGGTGGCCGGCGCACCTCGAAACCCCTCCGGTCCAGTTGCCGCGATCGCGATCACACCGATCACACCGATCACACCGATCACACCGGGCTCGTTGTCTCCGGCGGTCGAAAAGCTGGCCCCTCTTGGAGCGAGGCCTCCGGCCGTTCTGAACCAACCCGTCATCAGCCAACCCGTCATCAGTCAACCCGTCATCAGCCAACCCGTCACGGCGACGCCGATCAGCCAGCCGATCAGCGTCACGCTGGCCCCAATCAGCGAACCTGCCGTGGTGGAACCAGAAGCGACCCCCGAGTTCGACATCGACGCTTTCAGCGCCCAATTGAACGCCAGACTCTCAGCACTCGTCGAACAAGCCATCAGTCACTGACGCGCTGGGGGCCCCCGGCGCGTCAAGACGGCGATCACATCGTGGCTGTCGTACCCCTCGCGTAGGGTGAATCCATGGCCAAACTGCGGCTCGTTCATCGTTGCACCGATTGCGGTGCCAGTTTTCCCAAGTGGGCCGGCCGCTGCGCCGCATGTGGCGCCTGGAACAGCTTGACCGAAGAGGTCGAGGGGCCAGAAGAATTCACCACCCTTGCTGCTGGCATGGCGCTCGTCCCCCCAGGCATCGCAACGCCAATTGGCGATATCGATGCGAATGCAGCCAGTCCACGTGCGTCGGGCATCAGCGAGCTGGATCGCGTGCTCGGCGGCGGGTTCGTGCCGGGTTCGGTCACACTGCTTGGCGGAGAGCCGGGCATCGGCAAGAGCACGCTGCTTCTTCAATTGCTGGCCGGCTGGACGGGACGCACTCTGTACATCTCTGCCGAGGAAAGCGCCCAACAGGTCCGGTTGCGAGCAGAACGACTCGATGCGGTCCGCCCAGATCTGTGGTTGCTACCGGAAACCTCTGTGCCGAACATCATCGCAGCGATTGACGAACTGGCGCCGCAACTCGTCATCGTCGACAGCATTCAGACCGTTGCCGACCCAGACCTCTCCTCTGCACCGGGATCGGTCGTTCAAGTCCGCGGCTGCGCCCATCGGCTGGTCCAAGAAGCCAAGCGACGCAACATCACGATGGTGCTCGTTGGCCATGTCACCAAAGAAGGCGGCCTTGCCGGGCCGCGGGTGCTGGAGCATCTTGTCGACACCGTCTTGTCATTCGAAGGCGAGCGTCATCATGCGTTGCGGCTGTTGCGGGCGTCCAAGCATCGATACGGTCCGACTGATGAACTCGGCCTATTCGAGATGGCCGATTCCGGGCTGGTCCCGGTACCGGATCCCAGCCAGTTGTTCCTAGCGGATCGTCGCACCGGTGTCCCCGGCTCGGCAGTCGTGCCCACCATCGAAGGTCAACGGCCCCTGCTGGTCGAGGTCCAGGCACTGACCAACCCCGTCCATGGCGGAGGTCCTGCTCGTCGGTCCGCGCAGGGTATCGATCCAGGACGATTGGCGATGTTGCTCGCCGTGATCGAGCGCAGAGCCCGAATGCCGGTCGGCACCCACGAGGTGTATGCCTCCGTCGTCGGCGGGGTCAAGTTGACCGAGCCGGGCGTGGACCTCGGTCTGTGCCTGGCGATCGTGTCCGCGATGGTGGGCCGACCGTTGCCTGCCGATCTTGTCGTATGCGGAGAAATCGGCTTGGCAGGCGAACTTCGCCAGGTGGCCCAGACCCAACGCAGACTGAGCGAAGCGTCACGGCTCGGGTTTGCCAAGGCAATCGTGCCGTCGTCTGCGCCGGACTCGGCAGCGGGCATTCGGATCCAGCGAGTGGCTACTCTTCCCGAGGCTCTGCGCGCCGCCGGCCTGGTCGGCAACGACGTCCCGACCGGGCTCCACGCCGTGACTTGAAGTCGTAGCATGTGGCCATGTCGACGCCGCGCGAAGCCGATTTCCTGCTCACCGCGCTCGCCCAGGTTGCGCCTGGAACGCCGTTGCGCGATGGCCTCGAACGAATCGTACGGGCCAAAATGGGCGCTCTGCTCGTGCTCTCGGATGATCCGGCAGTCCTCGAGATCTGCTCCGGAGGCTTCTTGTTGGACGCACCGTTTTCTCCGCAACGTCTCAGTGAACTCGCCAAGATGGACGGCGCGATCATCCTCAACGCGGACCTCACCCGGATCGCCAGAGCCAACGTTCACCTCCTTCCTGACGCAATGGTTCCAACCGTGGAGACCGGCACCCGGCACCGCACGGCCGAACGCGTCGCTCGCAGTCTGTCTGCGCCGGTTGTCAGCGTCAGCGAGGAGATGAGCGTCATCAATTTGTATGCCGGTGACCGCAAGCACCAACTGCAAGAGGTCGGCCGGCTGCTCGATCGGGCCAACCAGGCGCTACAAACGCTGGAGCGCTACAAGGTCCGCCTCGACGACGCAATGGCGAACCTGACCGCGTTGGAAGTGGAAGATGTCGTGACGTTGCGTGAGGTTGCGGCGGTTGTTCAGCGCGGCGCGATGGTCCACAGGATCGCCGACGAGATCGAGACGATGATCGTGGAGTTGGGCGTCGATGCCCGACTGCTGCGGCTGCAACTCGACGAGTTGTACGTCGAGATCGACGATGAGATCGACCTTGTCATCGGCGACTACTTACCCAATGGTCTGGCCGTCGCTGACACTCACCGCTATATGGCCGGCCTCGATGACGACAGTGTCTTGGATCTTCGCAAGACGGCCGCATCACTGTCACCGGTCGGCGGGTCCAAGGATCTCGATCAGTCCCTTGCACCGCGAGGCTTGCGGCTTTTGGCCCGAGTGCCACGCATGACCGATGAGACGGCGGCCGCGATCACCAACCATTTCGGCGAACTGACCAAGTTGCAACGGGCAACGGTTGCTGACCTCTTGCTGGTTCCCGGTGTCACCACAGTTCAGGCCCAAGCAATCAAGGACACCCTCGAACGAGTGGTCGAGGCGACCATCATGGATCAGTACAACTGACCGATCGTGGCGGGTCATTCACGAAGCCATCATCGAACTCGCGAGTAACTCACGGCGAAGCGCGACAAGTTTGGGAGCTGGTTCAGCGTCTGCCCAGAGATCTGCACTGAGCGTTCGCTCGTAGGACTCCCACTCCTGGCGAACGCCGGCAAGATCGCCATGGCGAGCGTGGGCACGCATCCGCAGCGCAAGCAGTTCTTCATGACCGGCGAGCACCTTCAAGCCCTGCCCGGTGGCCCAGAAGACGCCTTCGGTGTCGCCCGCAGCGAGGTAGTGGCCCGCGAGGACCGTCGCTGCTGAGGTCACGAGAAGAATGAGCTGTGAGGTAATCCCCTCCGTGTCCGGCCAGAGATACGAGGTGGTGCTGAAGGGAATGTCACGGACGAGTTCGAGGCCCGGCCGAAGGGTCGCGATCGCATCGTCAGGATCCTGACGGCGCGCATGGGCCAGCCGATCGGCGAGAAGTTCGGCGTCGGTTGTGACACTCGGATGCAATGGCAGCGCCTCGGTCAGGGTGCGTCCGATCCATTCGACGCCATCGTCACTCGCAACTTGGCGGGCAAGCGCGCGGCGCGCATCGCTGACCACATTGGCAAAGGTGGCATCGCGCACGTTCACCTCCCAGAGAGCGGTTCGCGCCGCACCCCGAGTCGACCGGTCGCGATGCTGACTCATCCAGACCACGAGTTCGAGCGCCTTCGATCGCTCGAACTCCACTGGCACGAGACCAGCACCGACCACTTCGACTGGGCCGAGTAGCCGCACCATGACCGCCCACTGCGGTTCCGTCCACTCCGCCGGCTGCCATGTCGGGTCCGCTTCGAGCCCTCGAATCGCGATGTCGTCAGCGAGCTCGACGGCTGATTGATCGGCTTCGTTCAACAGAAGCTTGAGGTTGTCCAGATCGGCGAGGCTCAAACCGACTGGCGCGACCTCGATCCCCAGGGGCTGCAACACCCAGTGAAGTGGTCCCTGCACTAAGCGCCATGTGGCCCCTTCGACCGCTCGATCGACAACCACCGCAAGCCCGCGCCCGGCTGGATCGGTGAGGCTGACGAGATCGGAGTCCGACGGCTCACCGATCTGTCGCCCGGAGGCGAAAACGATCGCCGGCTCCCATGCGTCTCCGCCAACGTGGCGGGCTCTGAGTGTGAATGTCCGCAAGGTGGCGCTAGTCGTTGCGGCCGTGGACCCGATTGCGGATGCGGCAATGTCGAGCGCCATGTCGAGTGAGTCGGCGTGACTCGCCCGATGATGACCGAGCAGCGCATCCGCCAGACCGGTCTCGATCACGTTTGCAATCTCGGACATCGGTGACACCGCCACTCCTGCGGCAATCGCCCGAAGAACATTGGTCGCCGACGCCTGATCTGCCTCGATCACCAGGAGGCCAAGCGCTTCGAGATCGACGAACAGCTCGGCGGAGATGGAGCCGTTCGCTGTTGTCGCTCCGAGATGGGCCAAGGCAGGACACGGTTGGTTCGAATGGCGAGCGGAGTTCGCGATGGCTTCAAGTCCGACCCGTGCCGCGAGCCGCCAGCGGTGCGCCGTCACGCTCGTCCACGGCTCGGGCACCACCGCAGCGGCCCCACTCAGAAGTACATCGATCTCACCATCAAGACTGACGATCGCTCCGAGTACAGCCACCGAACCGTGATCGGCAGCAAGCGCCGACGCGGCTGCCCGCAGGACGATGTCCAGCCGGGCGATTCGTTCTGATTCGGCGAGTGAACGCAGCACCGTTTCGGTCGCGATCGATAGGGCCGAAGGAGGCACAAGGCGGGCGTGGACGGTGGCGCTGCGCATCCGCCGCCGACGACGACCGACAACTGCTGCCATGACCCCACCCGACAGCAGCACCGCTGCACCGAGCCCGGTCGGAATGGATACGTCAGTGGCTCCGTCGCCGTCAGAGTGGTTGTCGACAGTTGGACTGTCGGTAGCCGCTGAGACGTCGGTCTGATCGATCACGACCGGAACCTGCGGCGTCGTCTGCTGTTGTTGAGTTGGCGGCGACACGACCGGCGGCGACACGACCGGCGGGTCGGCAATTGGCGGCGACGCAGTTGGCGGCGACACGACCGGAGGCGACACGACCGGCGGCGACACGATCGGCGGGTCCGCAAAGGGACGGTCGATATCCACGATCGGAGCGACGTCAGGCTGCGGCGAGGGTGCCAAGGCAGGTTCAGCGGGTGGCGTGGGCGCAGACTCTGTTGCGGGAGCGAGTGGCAGAACGGGCGGCGGCGACATGACGGCCGGGACGATCAGCTCCCACCCGGCGAGGATCAGGTTGGGATCATCGAACACGCGACCGTCAAAGCTGCGATCTCGGTTTGCGTCCCAGAGCCGCGGCCATGCCGCAGGGTCTCCGAGTCGTTCGTCGGCGATGCCGCTCAGGGTGTCGCCCGGCTCCACCCGAACCGTGACTGGGGCAACCGTCGGCGCCACAACGGCATCGGCGGGAACGGTATCGATCGAAGAGTGGTCGGGCTGCGCAGCATCGATCGCAGGCAGCGACGGCACAGGCACTTGATCAGGGGAAACAATCGGCCCACTGACACCGCGGTTCGACGGAACGATCAGAATCCAGCCGGGAAGTAGCCGTTCGGGTGTTCCGTCAAAGATCACTCCCGGCGCGACTTCGCGGCCTCGGTTCACGGCAACGAGCTCTCGCCAGCGCGCGCCATCGCCGAGTTCATCCTCGGCGATCGACCAGAACGACTCGTGGCGTTGGACGATGTGAGTGGTAATCGATTCGCGAACGGCGATCCGATCGAAGAACCCGGCGGCCGCTGCTGACCCGAGACCGACCTCGTAGCCGGCGGGCGCGGCCATATTCGGCCGAACGGGATCCGCTTGGAGCAGTGCTGCAGAGATCGCTCGCGCGCCCGACGACGAGACGGGAGTGGTTGCTGCAGTAGCACCGCGTGGACCTACTCCGACGAGAAGCACGACCGCAGCCACCAACCCGGCCGCCCACTTCTGGGCGGATCCAAGGCCCGTCACCCGCGGGGCACCGGCATCGGCACCGGCGAGTCGCGCCCCGATCTCGATAACCACACTGACCGCGAGGCGCGCCCACGCAATCCAGATCAATAACGCAAGCGCCTTGATCACCGTTGCGTCGCTGATGTCTCCGCTTTGGATCGAGGCCCAAATCGTTTCAACCGATGGAAGCGGACGCGGCCATGGCCGACCGACGAGCGTCGAGAGCGCAAAGGGCACGCCGAACAGGAGAGCCCCCAACGCCAGAAGTGCCGCGACTCCGCGAGCGATCCGGGTCATGGTTGATCTCCTTGGGTGACAGGAGCGGATGATCGGGAGGCACTGACCGATTTGACGCTGACACCGACGAGCGAAAGCAACGTCATCTGCACGGTCTTGCTGACCGTGACGGTGATGCGGGCAGGCGTCACGGCCAATGTTGCGCTGACACCGACACTGCTGAGGTATGCCTGCGCCGATTCGCGTGCACGCACCACGTCGAGAGTAATCACGCCATCACGAGCGACGACCTCCTGTGCGCCAGCACGTGCCGCATTTTCCGCGTGGTCGGCGGCGTCCAGCTTCGCGCTGACAACCCGCGCCCCATCGATCACCAGCCCCGCGCAGGCGAGTACCGCTGTCGTGATCACCACCACAAAGCCGCTGACCGAACCTCGATCGTTACATCGGCGTGTGATTCGAATTTGCATCACGAGCCCCGATAGCGATCGATGACCTCTGTCGACGAGGCCGTCACTGTTCGTCCGCCAACGCCGAGCAGCGCTGTGCCGTCGGCATTGATGACGCACGACACACTGACCGTGACCGAGACTGGTCGAGACCCTGAATTCGCGTCGACGACGTTGCTCACCACAACCGACACCGAGGTGGACGCGCAATTGACACCGTTGTCGGCCAGATCCTGCGCCGCAACAGATCTCGCAACACTGGTCATCGAGGCCGGGGAAACCAGCGACGCAGCCCGCGCACCCGCATCGGCCGCATGGCGCACTTGCTGCAGCGAGCCCCCGACGCGTCCGACGAATACGACGAACAGAATCAGGATCACCAGAACGGGTGCGAGAACAACCATCTCGACCGTCACGCTGCCGCTGCTGCCGCCGCCGTTGCCGTTGTTCTTGCCGCATCTCGGTCTCAATGTGGATCACCTCTTACTGGGTGCTTCGAGATTCTGAAAACGGAAAAAGTTCTTGGTGATCGTCGAGAACTCACCGATCCGACTCCGGGATGAACCGTTCCTTCGGTTCGAGCGCCGATCGCGACACCGACTCCGGGAAGAACGGAAGAATCCTCGGCACGTCGATGGTGACCGTGACCGTCACGTATCCGTTGGCCTCCACCACCGATGGCGCTGCCGAAGAAGTGCCGCCGAGGTCTTCGATGGTGATCTGTGCCGCGGCCGAACCCTGACTGCCGCCAGCCGCGCGTGGTGACGCTGCAGCAGCACCTTGGGCTGCGGCCGCGGCCGCAACATTGGCGGCATGGAAATAGATCGCTGCCTGAATTCCGAGGAAGACGAGCAGCAGAAGTACAGGAGTGATCAACACCAACTGAATCGCTGCTTCGCCCCGGTCGCGGCTGTAGCCCCGGCCGCGGCTGTAGCCCCGTTCACGGTCGCAGTCTCGATCGAGTGCTGGAGCGTCGCGAGCTGACGTCATCCGAGGTTGATCGTGTTGGCCTTATCCGACACCCGATTGGTGATGATCACCCCAACAGCGATCGCGAGGGCGATCAAAGCTGCGGCCAGGACGACAGTTGTAGCGCTGACCTCTCCCCGATCGCGGTCGGCGTCAACCGAGGCCTGATACCGAGTCACGTAATAGGTCCAAATTGGCATGAATGCAGTCATTGACAGCTCCGGTCGTTATGGGGGTTGTTGAGATCAGGGAAGAATTGAACGACCGTCATAGCGAGGTCACGATCTGTTGCATCGCCGGGTAACCGAGCAGGACCATGAAGCCGACGAACAGCAACACCGTCGGCAGGCCCATCCGCTCTGTTGCGGCCTGGGCGTCGGCTTCGATCCGGGCCATCTGGTGTGCCCGCAGCGCGGAAGCTTTGGCAGCGAGCGACATTTTGATCCGTGCACCTTGTTCACCAGCGAGACGAACACTGGCTGCGATCTCGCTCAACTCGACGACTCCGATTCGTTCGCCCAGTTCGGTCAGGCACTCGAACGGTGACTGGCGCATCGTTCGTGCCCGCAGCAACGCGTGTCGGATCTGGATGAAGCCCCAACCGTCTCCCGCCTGAGACGCTGCTTCGAGTGACGTCTCGATGCCAGCGCCACCTGCAAGCAACACATTGACGAGGTCGAGATAGCTCGACAACGCATGTCGAAATGCCGAACGCCGCGCATTGGCTTGCGACTTGAGTGCGAGATCTGGCGTGACGAATCCGACGGCCAGCGCGCAGACCGTCATCGCAAACGTGAGCGCCGAATTGAGTGGTGACCCGGCAACTGACAGCACCAGGGAGAGCCCGATCACGATCGCCGCGAGCGACAGCGACGTGGACACCTTCTCGACGGCGAATCGGTCCGGCGTTCGCTCCATCACCGCTAAGTCGATCTCGACCTTGCTGCCCAGCCGGCCGCTCAATGACTGCACCATCCGGGCGATGAAGGCGCTTTGGCGGGTCTCGCTCGTCAACACCGCTCGGCGCTCGTGAACGGACCGACCAGTCCGGTCCAAATGCCGAAGTACGACCGCCAGGGCAGCGGGCCGCGGCATCAGACCGCGGACGATCAGGAAGAGTCCGGCCCCGACGCCGAGACCCGCGAACAGCGCTGGATTCACGATTCCCCACCGATCGAGATCCGTCGAGCGACGAAACGTTGCGGCATCGCGATTCGGCCCATTCGTTCCATCGAGACGAACGCAGCGGCGAACATCACGATGATCGCTCCGAGCATCAACTGTCCGCCGGCGGAGTCGTAGGGCTGTAGGTACTCGCGGTTGAACGCCAAGAGGCCAAGGATCATGGTTGCGACGACGACGATGATGATTCGAACCGCGCTGCGACTTCGTGCTCGCCCGACCCACACACGAGTCCGCATCCTGGCCTCGTCGCGAGCCGCCTCGGAAAGTTGGCCGAGGAGTGCCCCGAGGTCTCGCGCCTGTTGTTCGGCCGCGATCACCAAAGCCGCAACCACGAAATCGGCCATTGGGTGATCCACCTCATCGGCAAACCTTCGCAGCGCGTCGGGCAGGCGTTCGTAATCAGACCTCGCTGCGAGGCGTTCGACGGCGCCAGCGATCGGTGCCGGCGCAAGTTGAGCCGTCGCGCCGAGGGCGTGTTCGAGTCCGTTGGCGGCGGCGAGGGTGTCTCGGACCTGTTCGGTCCACGCTGCAATCGCCTCGACCAGGGCAAGCTCGCGCTCGTAGGACCCGCGGCTGCGATACCAGGTCGGAGCCCACCATCCGACCACGCCAGCGACCACCGCGAGCACGGTCCATCGGCTGACGGATAGCGCAACCAGGGCCCCGACGACGGCGAGCGTCAGACGGATGAGCACGTTGTCGACATATCGGCCGACACGCCCGTCGCGGAGACCGCTGAGATCGAGGACCGTGATCCCTGCGATGCCGAGACCGACCAGCAGAGCACCGACCCCAATGGCGGCGCCGAGGACAGCGATGACGAGGGCATTCACCAGCTCCACCACCCGTCGGGCTTGTCGAGCAGGGTCGGGTCGAAGCCGTTCTGTTCGAGCAGTGTCGTCGTTGCGTCGCGAAGCGGATACCCGGGTACCGCACGGCCGTCGAGACCAGGCTTGAAGACCTCGTTGGAGATGATCCGCGCTCCGTCGGCATCCACCACTTCGCGCACGCTGACCACCCGCCGGACTCCGTCGATGACCTCGATGTGAATCACCAGGTGCAACGCGCTCGCAATCAGCAGATTGACCGTGTCGACCGGCAGCCCGGTCTCTGCCATCGAGACATATGCGGCAAGTTTCGGGAACACCGTCCGAGTCGAATCGGCGTGCATCGTGCACATCGACCCGTTGTTGCCCTGACTCATCGCCATCAGCATCGGAAAAGCCTCTGAGCCACGGACCTCGCCGACAACGACACGATCTGGGTCCATTCGCAACGCCATTCGGGTGAGGTCGACCATCGATACCTCGCCCCGACCTTCGATGTTGGCTGGTCTGCTCTGCATCATGTCGTAGTCCGGATGCAGCGATTCGAAACGGTCGATGCCCAACTCGTACGCGTCCTCGATCGTGATGATCCGGTCGTCCGGCGACGCCTCGTTGAGCAGCGCTCGAAGCATCGTGGTCTCGCCGCTTCCGGTGCCGCCGGCGATGATCATGTTGCGCTTGGCCCGCACCGCCGCAGCAAGGAACGAACTCAGCGCACGATCGACCAGCCCTCGATCTTCGAGCTCTGCCAGCGAGCTCAACTCGAAGCGGTGACGCCGGATGATCACGCTCGGTCGCGAAGACACCTCCATCGTCGCGAACAATCTCGATCCGTCGGGCAACTGCAGATTGAGCTCCGGATTGGCTGCGTCGAAGCGACGTTCACTATGGCCCATCCGCGTCGCGACGAGTCGGATCAATTCGACCAGTTCTTGATCGGTGTCGACGACCGGTGCTGAAGCGACTCGCCGGCCATCGACCAGCTTGAGCCGAGTCGAGGCGCAGCCGCGAATGTGTATATCGCTGATCCGCGGATCGTCGAGCAACGGTTGGATCCGGCCGAGGCCGAGCACCTTGGCAAGCACCTCGTCGATCAACAGGGCTTCTTGTTGTTCGTCGAGCGGTGGGAATCCGCTCGCCAACTGTTCGGCGGCAAGGACGTCAAGATTGCGGACGATCACGCTGCGGGCCAGTTCGCGCTCGTCGTCGAGCACCAGCGGCAGGCGACCGGCGGCACTTCGTCGGACTCGCTCGTCGGCCAGCACCTCGCCAACGGCTTGGGAAACTCTGATGACAACCGCCCTGTTCTGTGGAAGCGGCGTCATGCTCGTCGTTACATTCACGAGGCGACCACCACGTCGCGGAGGCTGATAAGAGGATCAGATTGGGGTGCCGGCGCCGATAGGCACACGGCGACGAGGTCGCTCAGCGCGCGCGATCGGCGCCGGACGTTGCGACGGCCCCGGATGGCCGGCAACACACCCCAAACTTGTTGACCGCTCGCCGATGCGATCTCGTCCACCGAATACGGCTTACCCACAGACAACACCACCATTGCGTCGGCGAGACCGTGCAGCAGTTGGGCACGATGGGTCAACGACACAACGGCCTCGGCGGAGTTGTCGCTGGCGATCAGCAACCGATCGGCTAGCGCTGCGAACCCCAGTGCGGGCGAACCCGGTCTGACCCGGCCGATGTCGATCACGACGTGTCGGCCGAGCGACGACAACGACGAACCCACATGATTGACCGCCGCCCGCAGTGACGCCTGCACCTGTTCGGCCGCCGGATGGGCGACGACGATTGCGACGCCGTGGTCGGTTGGTTGGGCGTAGCGCCAAAGATCGTCGGCGGCTATGCCGACGCGTGCTGCCCCGGCCATTTCGGTGAGTCCCGGCTTGAGCGCGAGATCCAGTCGAGCGGCCAGACAACCGCCGTCCGGGTCAGCCTCGATCAGCAGCGTCTCACCCTCACAGAATCTGGCGACGTCCAGCGCAAGCAACGTCGCGCCCGGAGAACCGTGCACGCTGCCGACCGCGATTACCGCCATCGTCAGCTCCCACCGTCGAGTTCGGCATCGGCTTCAGCGTCGACCGCGCCTGGGCCTGGGCCACCGCCAGCCTCAACGTCGGTGTCGACGTCGGCGTCGGACGATTGATCGACTCTGGCCAACCGAACGCTGGTCGCCGCAGCAACGTCGGTCGACAGCGACAACGGCCCACGGACGGTGACGATCACCGAAATCCCGTCAGGCGAGAGGTCGACCGACCACACCGCCGCCGTCGCTGCAAGCAAGGATGCTTCGCTCGCCCCGATCGCTTCTGTCGAGAACGTGACAACGATCCGAACACTGTCACCGGGCGCCAAATCTGGCGGCACCTGCCCTGGTTCGAGGGCCATGCTCGTCAACGCCTCGTCCGGCCCGAGAGGTGCCTCACGGCTGACAAGCGACCGGGTGAATGGAACACCGGCAGCGATATCGACAGCCGCGACCATGCCGAGCAA
>JANOQU010000216.1:0-2725 GCA_031422355.1 Actinomycetes bacterium | reverse complement strand
GGCCGCGCATCTCGTCGTAACGCCGCACCATCGATGGATCCAGTCCTGACCGCATCTCGTCGCGAGCAACTGTCTTGGATGCGAGATCGGCCTCGCTGGCGGCGACAGCGGCGGAGGCGGTTTCGCTCGCTGCAGCTGCGGCCGAGCGGAGTAGCGACTCTCGCAGGGCATGTTCGGCGAGTTCGGATTCAGCGCTCGACATTGCTTCCAAGGCAACAAGTTCGTCGTCGTCGAGCGCGGATCGCTTGCCGTTGAGCAGGGCGATTTCGTGCATCAACGCTTCTGCTTCTCGTGGTGCGATGACGGTCTTCAACTGTTGCTCCAGCCTGGATCGCTGCTTGGAGATGACCGCACTGGCCGCCTCTGCGGTCGTGATCGCCGATTCGAACTGCTCGATCTGACCGCGGAGTTGCTGCGTCCTGGCCTCCCACGCCGAAACTTCGTTAGCGGCTGCTTGAGCTGCGATGACCTCGGGCAGCCGTGGCATGCGAAGCCGGATCTGATCGATCGCGGAGTCCGTCAACTGCAACTCGAGAAGTGCTGCGAGAGTCACGTGGCGAAACCTTGTTGCAACCGGATCTCCATCCCTACAGTCATACACCAGATCGCCACGTCGCTCCGCTTCAACCGGCGATCGCACGCGCTTGTTCAGTTGTCGGTGACGGTTGCTCCCGGCAATCCACGCCGACAACTGAAGACGACGAAGGCGCGCGGATCCACAGTCGGGATGGGGGCGTACGGGTCGAGGACGTCGGGAGCGATCGTCGTTCCACTGTCCACGGCTTGGATCACCACGGGCGGCGGGGTCACCGGGACGGTCTCGATCGGTGCTCCCGTGACCGGGTCGATTTCCGGGGGTAGTGGCTCACCGGCAGCAGTGGTCGGCGCATTCGGGTCGATGATATTGCCGCTGACCAACTTGCCGAGACACTCCTCACCGGGCAGAAACAAACGCAACCCGGGCCTCGACGGGGCCGGCGGCGCCGGCCAGTCCTGAAACGTTGTCCCGGCGAGGGCGGCGTCGGTGTACAGCTTCCAGATCTTTTCCGGGTACGTACCGCCTTGCACCTTCGTGACCCCATCAGCGACGAACTCTGGAACGTTGTTCATCGGCACATACCCGTTGGGGTTGCCTACCCAAACCGACGTCGACAACTCCGGCGTCAGCCCGACGAACCAGGAGTTCGTGTTGTCTTCCTGCGTCCCTGTCTTGCCCGCGGCCGGTCGTCCGTCGGCGAGTGGATAGCGGCGGCCCGTGCCATTGCTGATGACACCCTTCAAAACGCTGATCGCTGTCAGCGCGACGCCGGGATCGAGCACCTGGGTCCCGGCATCGGCATGGGAGTAGACGATCGTGCCGTCAGCAAGGCCGATCGATTCGACGAAGTAGGGGTCGTGGTGCAATCCCTGGTTGGCAATGGTCTGTCCGCCAGCGGCCATATCGAGAGGGCTCATCTCGTTCGCACCGGTCGCGAATGACGGATACGGCAGGATCGGGTCGACCCCGGCGCGCTGATCCTTGGTTTGGCCGGTGAACAGGTACGGCGAACGAGCCATCCGATACGTCGTGTCGACGACACGGTTGAGTCCGACAATCTGCGACAGACGGGCGAACGCGCAGTTGATCGACGCCGAGGTCATCACTGCCAACGTGCTCAGACCGCGACTCGTACCGCCCTCGATGACGAACGGCTTGTCGGGCTCGCCAGGATTGGGAAGCTCGCATGGCACCGTTCCCTCGATCACATCGCTTGGTTGAGCGCCAGCTTGCAATGCCGCCGCGAGGATGAAGAGCTTGATACTCGACCCCGTCTGGCGGGGCACGAGGGCCATGTTGATCTCGCTCACGTTGCGTTTAAAGCCGCGGCCGCCGACCATCACTCGAACCGCACCGCTGGACGTCTCGAGCGACACGATTGCGGCATCGAACCCAGCAGCGGTGTCCGGCAGCGCGTTTCGCGCCTCCTCGGCCTTGACCTGCAGAACGGGGTCGATCGTGGTGTGAATCCTCAATCCGCCGCGCAACAGGATGCTGCGGCGCTCCTGCTCGTCCTGTCCGAGAATGTCGGACTTATACAACAGATAGTCCTGCAGCGCTTCGGTGAAGTATGTCGGCGTCGTGATCCGGCCTGCGATCACCTTGGGCACCTCCGGAATGGGCCACGTGTCGAGCAAGTTGTCGCGCTCGGGCTCGGTGATCATCACCTCGCCGACGAGTCGGTCGAGTACTTGCTCGAACCGAGCGCGGGCCCGCTCCAGCTTGCGAAATGGGTCATAGCCCGACGGTGAACGGATCAGACCGGCGAGAAACGCCCCCTGGACCAGCGTCAACTCTTCGACCTTCTCACCGAAGTAGACCTCGGCAGCGGCCGCGAGCCCGTATGCGTTGTTGCCGAAGAAGATGGTGTTCAGGTAGCGCTCAAGGATTGCGTCCTTGGTCATGATCTTTTCGAGCATCAACGCATAGTGGACCTGCAGCAGTTTGTACCGGCCGTCGCGAGGGAGGCCTGCCAGGAACTCGTTCTTGACCACCTGTTGGGTGATGGTTGAAGCTCCCTGACGTGTCGCGCCGGATGAGAAGTTCGACAGCGTCGCTCGGATCAGGCTGCGAACGTTCACACCGTCATGGATATAGAACTCGTTGTCCTCGACAGCGAGCACGGCCTCGACGACCTCGGTCGGCACCTGGGCAAGCTTGAACGGCTGGACGTTCTCCTTTTCGAAA
>JANOQU010000215.1:0-2625 GCA_031422355.1 Actinomycetes bacterium | reverse complement strand
CGACCACCACCACGACCACCTCCACCATCACCACCACGGTCGCAGCCGGATAGGGGCAGCCTCCTACTCGGCTTCAGACGATGGACCTGCAAAGCGTTCCCGAGATAGGCTCCTCAGCCACATGAATGGAAATGCGGCACGTGAACTGACGCTGCGTGAATGTGCCCGCGTGGTCGCAAGGCGGAAGTGGGTGGTAGCGATTGCGATGCTGGCAACGGTCGGCACGGCAATTGCACTCTCAGCGTTGCAAACACCGGTCTATCAGGCGTCCGCCGAGATCTTGGTGAACACACGCTCGTCCGACAGTGTGTTCGAGAATGGTCGCACCGGCAGCGATGATCCGAAGCGACTCGTCGCGACGGAGATCGAAGTGCTCGAGGGCGAACCCGTCTCACAGCGAGTGCAAGCGGATTTGAGACTGACTTCAAAGCCACCGCGGGCGGTTGGAACCGCTCAGGGCGACACCGATGTCGTCGCGGTAACGGTGCGCAGTGGTGACCCGACGACTGCCAGGATCGTTGCCGACGCCTACGTGCAGGCCTACATCAATATCAAGCGTGAGCAGGTCGTCGACAGCCTGACCGCCGCCGGTGTCGAACTGCAGAAGAAGGTCACCGAACTTCAGGTCGAAATCGATGCGATCGATGCCGAGGTTGCGAATGCTCTTGCCAGCGAGCGCGATCAGGTCCAGGCTGGCCACGCAACGCAGCGCGGAATTCTTTTTGAGCAACAGGGACTGTTCAATCACCGCTTCGACCAACTCCAGGTCGACGCTGCGCTCGCCACCGGTGGTGCGCAGGTCTTTCGCCAGGCCGAACAGCCCAACGATCCGGTCGAGCCGACGCCGTTTCGCACTGGAGCATTGGCGCTCGTGGTCGGGTTGCTCCTCGGTCTGGGCGCTGCGTTCCTGCTGGACTCTCTCGACGACTCGATCCACAGTGCCGAAGCGTTGGTGCGAGCGAGTGGTGGTTTGCCAGTGTTGGCTGTCGTGCCGGGCGCGCCGCCGGGCTCTCGCCCGATCTCGATATCGGAGTCAGATCCGTACGCAGGCGAGGCCTTTCGAGGGCTGCGGACGAACTTGCAATTCATCAGTCTGGACACCGACGTCCGCGTCATCCAGGTCACCAGCGCGATGTCCGACGACCGCAAGACGACAACGGCATCGAACCTTGCGGTCGTGTTCGCCCAAGCCGGCCACCGCGTCATCCTCATCGACGCCGACCTCCGTCAGCCACGCCAGCACGAGGTGTTCGCTGTTCCCGGCGATCGAGGTCTCACGAACGCGTTGCTCGGTGAGCCAACGGAACTCTTGGTTCACCACATTGCGGAGAATTTGGATCTGATGACCGCCGGTGTCATTCCAGCGAACCCGAGTGAAATGTTGGGCAGTCGACAGATGCGAGCCCTGCTCGAGACACTCGCAGAGATCTATGAGATCGTGATCGTCGACTCCGCCCCGGTGTTGCCAGTGACCGACAGCGTCACTCTCTCCGCCGCCGTCAACGGGGTCTTGCTGGTCTGTTCGGCCGGGTACACCAGCAACAAGCAAGTCACGTCCGCGTTGTCGCAACTGCAGCGGGTCCGAGCACCGATGCTCGGCACCGTGCTGCACATGAACACCGGCGGTAGTCGAGGCGGCTACCGGGGTTACGGCGGATATGCCGGTGGCGGCGCGTACGGTCCCAACGATGGTTACGGATCAGCGATCCAGACGCCATCACTTACAGAAACGACGACCGCACCGATTCGCTCGATCGAGGTGCCACTCGAGGTTCGGACGACAACAACTGGGCACTGACCGCGACCGCCCGGGACTCCGATCACGACCGTTCGTCGTGGCGACTGGGTCCGGTACTGTCGGCCGATGAGTAACGACTCGGACACAGTTGCCCGGCACCCCAAGCCCGCCAGCGCATCGACGACCTCGGCCAACGCAGCGGTACATGACACGTTGAACTTCGCCGATCGGGCCGATTTCGAGCGCACCTCACGTGGCCTCCTCGCCAAACTGGACCCACCCTCCATCGCCGCCGCCAACGGTGCGTCCGTGTGGGACGTGAATCAGTACGCATTCCTGGACGCAGACTGCCCCCCGTCGGTGCATCCAAGCCTCTGGCGCCAAGCCCAATTGAACGCCGTTCACGGCTTGTTCGAGGTATGCGACGGCATTTATCAGGTGCGCGGTTACGACATCTCCAATATCACCTTCGTCCGCACCGATACCGGCTGGCTCGTGATCGATCCGTTGACCATCGCCGAGACCGCTGCGGCAGCGAGGGCTCTTGTCGACCGCCACTTCGGGGTCCGCCCGATCCATGCGATCATCTACACCCACAGCCACGCGGACCACTACGGCGGTGTTCGAGGCATCGTGACCGACGCCGAAGTGGTGTCAGGAACCGTCCGCCTGATCGCACCGGCCGGGTTCCTGGAAGCGGCGATCAGTGAGAACGTGATCGCCGGTCCAGCGATGACTCGACGGGCGATGTACATGTACGGCATCCTGCTGCCAAAGGGCATCACCGGCCATGTCGATGCCGGCCTCGGCAAGACCGTTCCGCTCGGTTCGAGCGGTTTGATCGCGCCGACCGAGCACATCGACGCAACCGGGGCCGAGTTGACGAT
>JANOQU010000214.1:0-4696 GCA_031422355.1 Actinomycetes bacterium | reverse complement strand
GCACGCAGCGAGCAGAACCGGGATCACGTCGTCAGCGGGCGGAATCCGAAGGACTCCCCCGCCGATGCGCAGCAATGACGCTGCCAGTTGACTCACCGGCTCAGGAACCTGCCCGCCGTGCGATGACGACGGAAGGTTCGCCACAACAGCCGGCGGTGATGCCGTGATCAAGAACGAGCGAAGATTTCCCACCCAACGCCGCCCGGCCCACGCCGCAAGTTCGAAGATCTCGGTCGATGGACCGAGACCGGTGATCTTGGCAAGCGGCAGGAGCCGATCAATGGCGATCGCCGGATCGGGAGGCCCGAGCGACGCTATCCAGCCGCCGACGCGCCGACCGTTGAGCGAGATCCGAACCATCGTCCCCACGTGAACCCGGTCATGAAACGACTCGGGCACGAGATAGTCGAACTGGCGGTCGAGACCGGTCAGGTCAGGAACCACCCGCGCAACGAGCAAGGGTGCTCAGGCCCCGATTGCAGCCTTGAAGTCGGAGAGCCGACTGACCTGCTCCCATGTGAACTCGGGCAGGTCGCGCCCGAAGTGGCCGTACGCGGCGGTCTTGCGGAAGATTGGTCGCTTGAGATCGAGGTCGCGAACGATCGCGCCTGGGCGGAGGTCGAAAACCTGGCGAACTGCGGCCTCGATCACCAACGGATCGACAGTGTTGGTGCCGAACGTCTCGACCAGAATGCTCACCGGATGCGCCATGCCGATCGCGTACGCGACCTGCACTTCGCAGCGCGTCGCAGCGCCAGACGCCACAACGTGCTTAGCGACCCAGCGGGCTGCATAGGCGGCTGACCGGTCGACCTTGCTTGGATCCTTGCCGCTGAATGCTCCGCCACCGTGACGACCCATGCCGCCGTAGGTGTCGACGATGATCTTGCGCCCCGTCAAGCCGGTGTCGCCATGAGGCCCGCCGACGACGAAGTTTCCGGTCGGATTGATGTACACGTCATAGTCCTGATCGGCAAAGGCCGCCGGGACGATCGGCCGAATGACCTGTTCGATCAGATCAGGCCTGATCACAGTGTCACGGTCGATTCCATCTTGATGCTGGGTGCTGACCAGGACTGCCTTGAGCGCGACAGGCTTACCGTTGTCGTAATCGAAGGTGACCTGGGTTTTACCGTCGGGGCGTAGATATGGCACGGCACCGGACTTGCGGACTTCGCTGAGGCGCTCCGCCAAACGGTGAGCGAGCCAGATCGGCAGCGGCATCAGATCCGGTGTCTCATCGCAGGCGTAACCGAACATCATTCCCTGGTCGCCAGCTCCTTGCGCGTTAATCGTGTCCTCGCCCGCTTTGCCGCCGCGAAGTTCCTCACTCTTGTCCACGCCCTGGGCAATATCGACGCTTTGTTCGTCGATGCTGACGATCACGCCGCACGTATTTCCGTCGAAGCCGTACAACGCGTTGTCGTAACCAATGTCCTTGATGACCTCACGGGCGAGCTTTGGAATGTCGACGTAGGCGCTGGTGGTGATCTCTCCGGCCACGACGCACAGGCCTGTGGTGAGAAGGGTCTCGCAAGCGACTCGACCGTTCGGGTCCTCGGTGAGGATCGCGTCCAGCACGGCATCGCTGACCTGATCGGCCATCTTGTCAGGGTGACCCTCGGTCACGCTCTCGCTGGTAAATGTCCACTTGCTCACTGCGTTGCTCCGTACTGTCTGGGTGTGGGTGTTGATCTTGGTCGACTTCGGTGTCTTACCGCGCACTATTGCGCCGAGTGATAACCCGAGCGAATCTCGACCACACAGTCGAGAATCGTCCGAGCGATCGATCGCTTGTCGGTGAGGCTGACCGTCACCATCTGCGAATTGGGCCGGAGCAAGCATACGGCATTCGTGTCGTGTTGGAATCCAACCCCGGCCGCGCTGACATCGTTGGCGACAACGAGATCGAGATTCTTGCGTCGGAGCTTGGCGTCTGCATTGGCGATCAGATCCTCGGTCTCGGCAGCAAAGCCGACCAGAATCTGGCCAATCGGCTTTTCCCGACCGAGTTCGGCAAGAATGTCCGGCGTCGGTTCCAGCACGATCTGTGGCGCGCCCTGGTCTTTCTTGAGCTTTGTCTCCAACGGTGCCACCGGGCGGAAATCGGCAACCGCCGCCGCCATCACGACGACATCAGCCGATGACGCTGCCGCCTGTACTGCGAGTCGCATTTCAGCAGCCGTCTCGACTGAGATGACCTCGACGCCGATCGGCGCAGGCAATTCCACCGTCGACACGAGGGTCACCGCGGCGCCGCGGGCCAACGCCTCGGCTGCAATTGCATAACCCTGCTTGCCGCTACTGCGGTTGGCGATCACTCGAACAGCGTCGATCGGCTCGCGTGTGCCGCCCGCCGTGACGACAACCCGGAGTCCGGCAAAGTCCTGCTTTGCAAAGACCCGATCGACCGCCGCCAGAATTCGCTCTGGTGATGCGAGCCGACCCTTGCCGCTGTCGCCGCCGGCGAGCCTGCCTTCGTCGGGCTCGACGATCACGACACCTCTTCGACCCAGCACGGCGAGGTTGTCCTGCACAGCGGGGTGCTCCCACATCTCTGTGTGCATCGCCGGGCACACAATCACCGGGGCCCGCGTCGCCAGAAGTGTGTTCGTCAGAAGATCCGTGCTGAGGCCCATCGCGTACGCTGCGATCAGTCTGGCCGTTGCCGGGACGACGATGATCAGGTCGGCGGACTGTCCGAGAAGGGTGTGTGGAATCGGGGACGCCTCGTCCCACAGGCTGGTCTGGACCGGCTCGCTGGATAACGCCGACAGCGTTGTTCGCCCGACGAAATGCTCTGCACCCTCAGTCATCACAGGGATGACGTGTGCGCCGGCGTCAACGAGACGACGACAGATCTCGACTGCCTTATACGCGGCTATGCCGCCGGTCACGCCGACGACAATTCGCTTGGTGTTCACATGCAGACCGCTGGTCGCGGGCATGATTTCGTCGGTGCTCAGACGGCGGCGTCTGCCCCGGGCGTGGCCTCGGTGACGGCCTCGGGCACTGGGATGTCGATCGGCACGATCTTGTCGGCCGCGATTTCCTCGAAGCCGATGCTGAGTGGCTTCCGGGCAACGGACGAAACCTGTGGCGGGACCAACTGGCCACCGCTCTCACCGAGATGGTTGAAATACGAGTTGATCTGTCGAGCCCGGCGGGCCGCAAGGGTGACCAGGCTGAACTTGGAATCGACGCGACCGAGCAGTTCCTCGATCGGCGGGTTCATCATTGTGTCGTTGGTACGCGCCACGGGCAGCGATCCTCCTGGTTGAGTAGCCGGGCAATCCTAGCGACGTCAGCCTGCATCCGGGCGGATGACCGCCACCGTCGGACCAGTCCGGCGTGCTCGACAGACATCGACAATGTGAAGCATGTCCTGGATCGTGGCTTCGAGATCGTCATTGACGACGACGTGGTCGGCCAACGACATGCCGATCGGCTCCTCGTCCTCGGCCTTCTGCAGTCGCTCGGCAACCTTCTGATCCGGATCGCCCCGACCGCGGAGCCGCCGCTCTTGCTCGGCACGCGACGGAGGAAGCAGAAAGATCAGGACTGCGTCCGGTTCGAGCGCTTTGACCTGGCGAGCGCCGTTGACTTCGATCTCGAGCACGACATCGCGCCCGTCGACGACCTCGGGATTGGGTGTTCCGTAGTAGTTACCGAGGAAATCGGTCCATTCGAGGAAACCGCCAGCTGCGATCTTTCGCTCGAACTCAGCCCTGGTCGTGAAGACGTACGCGCCTGCATCCTCACCTTCTCGACGGGCGCGCGTCGTCCAACTGCGGCTCAGCCGTAGTCGTGGGTCGCGGTCGACGAGTGCTTCGACGATCGTCCCCTTCCCGACACCGCCGGGTCCGGACACGACGATGATCAGCGGCTCGCCCCCTCCGGGGCCAGATGTCACGTGAGCCGCGTCTGCATTACTTGCCGAGTTGGTCCAGCAACGCAAGCTTCTGCTGGGCACCAAGGCCCTGAACGCGACGATTGTCGGCGATACCGATCTCTTCCATGACCTTACGGGCCTTGACCTTGCCGACACCCGGCAGCGATTCCAGCAACGAGACGACCTTGAGCTTGCCAACGGTGCTGTCGGTGGACTGGAGCGCTTCGGCGAGCGACACCGAGCCAAGCTTGAGCTTGGTCTTGAATTCGGCGCGCGCAGCGCGTGCTTCGGCGGCCTTGGCTAGTGCGTTGGCACGCTGTTCGGGAGTGAGTGCGGGAGGAGTTGCCATTGGCAGAGTCTACCCCCCTCTACCCACCCCAATGGGGATCACCCCTGCTCGCAGGCGGCGACAGGGGTCACCGGACGGCACCGGACAGTTCGCCGAGGGACCTGATACCCTGCCGCCGCGCCCACGCGATCAGGCCATCAAGGACCTTCCATGGCGCGCCTGGATCTGCGAACGTCGCCGTACCAACCTGGATCGCTGATGCGCCGGCGATCATCAGTTCCGCTGCGCTCCAGCCATCACCAACTCCGCCAGCCCCGACGATCGGGAGATCCGGCAGCGCGTGATGGACGTCGTAGATCGCGCGGACGGCTACCGGATGAATTGCTCGACCGGAGAGTCCACCCCCGCCGTTGCCGAGCGCCGGCAGGCGTGTGACCGGATCGATCACCATGCCGAGGAGGGTGTTAATCAAAGTCACGGCTTCGGCACCTGCTCCCTGTACGGCGGCGGCAACG
>JANOQU010000213.1:0-4153 GCA_031422355.1 Actinomycetes bacterium | reverse complement strand
GCTGCGCGAGCCGATGCTCTCGCCGAGCGAGATGATCTTGGCGTCGATTTCGTCCTTGACACCTGCCAATGGCAAGACGTTGAGCACGCCTTGGCCCTTCTTGAGGACATCGATCAATTGGTCGCCATCGCAGAGAACGACATTTGATCCGTTGATGACGATGTGGGCCGACGCGATGTCGGAGGTGACGTGCTCTCGAAGGTAGCTGAACACATCCCGAACGGCTTCCAGCTTGATCCCCGCGTCCAACAGATTCTTGATGACCCGAAGCTCGAGAAGGTCGCGATACGAATACTCTCGCCGAGTACCGCTGCCGGCGGCATCGGTCAGTGACGGGCGCACGAGACCGGTACGGGTCCAGTAGTCGAGTTGCCGATAGGTGATACCGACGATGCCGGCCGTCTTCGTTCCACTGAAGCCTGGGTTGCTCATGGCTGCCTCCGATGCATTCGTCGAGTCCCACCGATCACACGGGCGTAGTTACGACCGTGTAAGCGGTGACACCGTACGGCACGAAGGTCGATCCGTCAACCCTTCCGCGCGATCCGCGCGACTCAATCGCGCGTAGCGCGCGATTATCGGATGACTGTGAACCGCCTCAGGTGAAGTCGTCAGGACTGATGTTGTCGATGAAGTCGCGGAACTCGTCGAGAATCGACTCGTCCTCACCGTCTGCGTCGAGAGCTGCAGCGAGACTCGCGTCCTGCCCGACCGCATCGAGCAATTCTTCGCTGGCGAAGATCTCGGCACCTGTGCGTGCAGCCAGCGCGAGCGCATCGGAGGGTCGACTGGAGATCGTCCGCGGGCCGGTGGCGGTCTCAAGGAAAAGCTCGGCGAAGTACGTGTGTTCGCGTACTTCTGTCACCACGACCCGAACGAGTGTGGCTCCAAGCGAGGCGAGCACATCAACGAACAGATCATGGGTCATGGGACGCGGGCTCTTGACGCCTTCGAGTGCGAAATGGATCGACGATGCCTCCGGATTGCCGATCATGATCGGCAGCACCCGCTTTCGGCCCTGCTGTTCGCGCAACACGAGAACAGGGGTGTTGTCCGGTACTTCGACCCGAACGCCAACCAATTCCATTGCGATGTCCACATCGTCGAGCGTAATGCGCTTCAACGCCGATGAACGCGTCAGCTGCCGTCGAAATGGTGACGGAGCAACGATTCGACGAGAGCGTTGTGAAGACTTGAGCCCAGCGCCGACAACTCCGACAGCGACGCCAGCGCGGCGTGCCTGGCCTGTGGGTTGCGTTGACGCATCAACGGCAAGATTCGTTGCTCGAAGAGGGCCGACTCGCGCTCGGCCGACTGACGCCACGCCCGGAGATGCCGTGCATCGATGCCCTCGGCGAGCAACAGTCCACAGATTCGGGCGATCTCGACTGCCTCCGACCGATATGTCACATCGGCCCCGGAACCGCGGGCGCTGACAATGCCATATTCCTGCAGCGCGGCCAACTGCGTGGCCGAGATCGATGCCGCGCTACACAATTCAAGGGCGTTATATGGCAGTTCCTGCGCCGAGCCGACGCTGGCAGGCGACCCAGCGCTGCCAGAAGAGCCAGATGTTGCGGCAGGCTCGCCCGGCTTTGATTGCTCCGAGCGAATCGGTGGCGGTGGAGGTTCGATCAAGGCTGCGATCACGGTCCCGGCCGCCGGCGGACGGTGTGATCCGGTCGAACTGGATCCGGGCGGACTAGATCCGGTCGAACTGGATCCGGTCGAACTGGATCCGGTCGAAGGCTGTTCGGCGGCGTGCTCGGGTACTCCCGATTCCGCCGGAGAGCGGGGAGTCGACGTTGGGAACGGCGTCGGCGCGAGGGGGATGACGGGGACCGCAGCCGTGATTGGTGAGCCGGATCCACGTTGGGGCGCGACGAGATCGTCCGGAGCCGGCCCGCCGGTTCCAGGGATCAGCGCGTGACCATCAGCCCACTCCGGTCCGCCGTCGGTGCGACGAAAAACGCTGTCACGACTGGAGGTGAGCTCAGACGGCTCGGGGCCGCGTGAGTCAGTGGCGATTGCCCGCGCTTGGACCTGCTGACGGGTTTCGACGTTGCGAATACCGCGCGGTGGGGTGCGCCCTCCAGTCGAGTCCGAGTCGATCGCACCGGACTCGATCCGATCGCGGATCACTTTCAAGGGAAGAAAGTTCGCCTTCTGCTCGTGCAGGATCGCCCGCAACAACTCGACATCGTGGTCATAGAATTTTCGGTATCCCGATGGGGTTCTCTCCGGCTCGATCAGCCCTTGGCTCTCGAGAAAACGAATCTTGGAGATCGTGACATCGGGAAAGTCCTCCAGCAAGAGGCCGAGCACTTCGCCGATCGACAGATATTGGTGGTCCGCCACTGAGGTCTACTGAGCTCGCTCGAAGAACACGAGGCGGAACTTGCCGACCTGTAGTTCGTCGCCTTGGCGAAGCGGTGACTCGTCGATCCGCTGATGGTTCACGTACGTACCGTTCAGCGAACCTGCGTCACGCGTGACGTACCCGTTCGCAGTGCGCTCGACTTCGGCGTGACGGCGCGAGACCGTGATGTCGTCGAGCATGATCTCGCTGTCGGGATGGCGGCCAAGGTGGGTGACTGGATCGCTGAGCATGAACGTGGCACCCGCCTGGGATCCGCTGCGCACGATCAAGACGCCGCCCTCGGCAGGCAACTCACCGAGATCGACGTGTACGTCGTACTCAGGCCCCGTTGCCTCGAGCAGGGGATCCACCTTGGCGAGTGTGATTGTGTGGTCCGAGACGACGTCGAGGGTCGTGCCACACGCAGAACAGAACTGCGCCTCGGGTGGGTTGCGGTGCCCACAACGGTTACAAAAAACGTACGCCATAGGATCCCGTCATCCTTCTGTCAATGCACGATAGGCAGACGCGCCGAGCAGGTCGCCCAATTCGTCGATCGAATCCATCTCGATCACACACAGCCATCCGCTCCCGTATGGATCGGTATTGAGCGCCCCCGGGTCTGATGCCAATGCGTCGTTGACGAGAGTCACCACACCCGTGACCGGCGCATAGATGTCGGAGACGGATTTGGTGCTCTCGACCTCGCCAAAGCTGTCTCCAGCGGCGACTCTGGCCCCGACAGCAGGAACGGCGACGTACACCACATCTCCGAGCGCGTCCTGGGCGTAGTCGGTGATACCGATCCTGACGGTGCCGTCGATCTGTTCGATCCACTCGTGATCGGTGGAGTACAGCAGGTCGTCGGGCACGTTCATGACCTCAACGGTAGCCAATTCACGGGCAGGGGTGGAACAAAAAGGAGAATTAACGTCTTGTCGAGGTTGAGACTGTGTTCGACCAAGGAGATCAATGCAGCAATTGCCGGATACGACGTAGGTACTCCTGGCCCAATCGACGAGCATCGGCGTCGTTGTCGGCCTCTGCCCAGACGTGCGTCACAGGCTCCTCAGGGTCAGGCAATGCAAGAACCCAACCATTGGGGTGGATGACCTTGACTCCATCGATGAGTAAGACCGACGGACCTGACGTCTCCACGAGATGACGCATGACCAGGCCTTTTTGTTCCCAGGGAGTGTTGACCGTTTCGTGAGTGAGATAAACCGGCCGAAGTCCATCGACCACTTCGGACAATGAGCGTCGGTGCCTGGCAAGCAAGTCGAGAATCTTCAGCAGCGCCCCCGCCGCGTCGAACGCAGGAAGGAATCCGGGCAGAATGAACCCGCCGGCACCGTCGGCTGCGAAGCCGACCCCCGGGCTTGTCGCGGCGCCCATCAGCGCAGCGCTTGAAATCTTGGTGGTCACCACATCGATGTGATGCGATGATGCGATGACACGTGCCTGATCGGTGATGTTGATCGGCAGCGCAATCCGGTCGCCGAGCAAGTGGTCGCAGACCAGTTCAACGAAGGCCAGCACGGCAACGGTGTGATCGAGGACGCGCCCTTCATTGTCGATGAGCGTGAGTCGCTCGCCGTCGGCGTCGAGGATCGCACCGAGATGCGCGCCCGACGCGCGAACTAGGTCAGCCACTCGTTGAGCCGCCGGAACATTTCCTGGTAGCCCTCGGTCTGGTCGAGCGGGGCAAACGGATGCAGGCCCCCAAATTCTGGCCACGTCACCGGGATCATTTCGGTGGTGGCATTCAACTTCATCGTACATGAGCCAAGCGGG
>JANOQU010000212.1:0-3742 GCA_031422355.1 Actinomycetes bacterium | reverse complement strand
GCCGGCGGCATCGGCGTCCTTGGTGCGGTCGGCTTCAGTGCCGACCAACTCGAGACCGAGCTGGATTGGATCGATGCCCACGTCGGTGGCAAGCCGTATGGCGTCGACACGGTGATGCCAGCGACATCCACCGGTACCGATGGCGCAGATCCGGCCGCGCTGCTGGAACAGATCCAGGCGATGATTCCCGATGCGCATCGACGGTTCGTCGACGAACTGATGGTTCGATTCGACGTGCCGCCGCTGCCGGACGGCGAGCGTGCAGGCGGAGTCCTCGGCTGGGCGGAGGGCATCGCCAGAGCCCACATCGACATTGCCTTCGGACACCCGATCGCGCTGATCGCGAATGCGTTGGGTTCACCGCCCAAAGACATCATCGATCGTGCCCACGCCCAAGGCATCAAGGTCGCGGCGCTCGCGGGCAAGGCCCAGCATGCCGTTCGCCATGTCAACAACGGCGTCGACATCGTCGTCGCCCAGGGCCACGAAGCTGGCGGTCATACTGGCGAGGTGACGACGATGGTGCTCGTGCCAGAAGTGGTCGATGCGGTCGGCGACACGCCGGTTCTCGCGGCCGGCGGAATTGGTGGCGGACGTCAGATTGCGGCGGCGATGGCGCTCGGTGCGCAGGGGGCCTGGACCGGGTCGATCTGGCTGGCGACCGCGGAGAGCAGTTCAGCCCCCGAACACCTCGAGCGGTACCTCGAAGCGACGTCCAGCGACACGGTTCGATCCAAGAGTTACACCGGCAAGCCGGCGCGAATGCTGCGATCCGCATGGACCGATGCGTGGGCAGATCCTGACGGCCCCGGTCCATTGGGCATGCCGCTGCAGAACATCCTCACCGCAGAGGCCAACGCCCGTATCGCCCGAAGCCACCGCAAGGACCTCGCCTTCGTTCCGGTCGGTCAGATCGTGGGCAGTATGAACAGCGTTCGGCCGGTGCGCGACGTGATGTTCGACCTCGTCGAGCAGTACATCGATACCGTTCAGAAGCTGGCGGCCGGGTTGGAGCGATCATGACCATGACCGATTCCGGCACCGAGCACTACACGATCATCAGCGCAGACACCCACGCTGGCGGCAGCCATGCGCAATACCGGGAATATCTCGATCCGCAGTTCCGTGACGATTTCGACGCATGGCGGGGCAAATACAAGAATCCGTTCAAGGACCTCAAGGACGATCGCCGGGAACGCAACTGGGACACCGCCCGGCGATGGAACGAGATGCAGACCGACGGCGTAGTTGCCGAGGTCATCTTCCCGAACACCGTCCCGCCGTTCTTCCCCAGCTTCGTTCTATTCGCCCAGCCGCCGCGCCCGGACGAGTACCAGCATCGGTTGGCAGGGATTCGGGCTCATAACCGCTGGCTCGCCGACTTCGTGGCCGAGCATCCGATTCGTCGGGCAGGTATCGGCCAGATCTTCACCAACGACATCGACGACGCAATCGCCGATGCTCACTGGATCAAGGAACACGATCTGCGCGGCGGCATCCTGCTGCCGAACATCGCGCCCGATGTCACCTGGATCAGCCCGCTCTATGACCCCGCGTACGATCGGCTGTGGGCAGAGCTGCAAGATCTGGAACTGCCGATCAACGTGCACGGCGGTACAGGCGCGCCGGATTACGGCAAGTTCCCCGTGTCACAGTTGCTCTACATCAACGAGGTCGGTTTCTATTCGCAAAGGCCGCTCGTCCAGTTCATCCTGTCCGGCATCTTTGAGCGATTCCCGCGTTTGAAGTTCGTGATCACCGAGACAGGCTGTTCGTGGGTCCCGCCATTGCTCCATCGACTCGATGCGGTGATGGCCAAGATTCGTGACACTGGCGCAACCGGCGAGATCCGCTACCCGAAGGAGGTGGTTCTGCCGAAGTTGGCGAGCGAGTACTTTGCCCAGAACTGCTGGATGGGCGTCAGCCAACCCGGCCCGGAAGACGCCGCCGCACGAGACGCGATCGGTGTCGATCGGTTCATGTGGGGCAACGACTATCCCCACGACGAGGGCACGTATCCGTACACCCGCGAACACCTTCGCCAAGTGTTCCCCGGATTGTCACCCGATGAGATGCGCACCATCCTCGGAGGCAACGCCGCGGCTCTCTACGGCTTCGACCTCGACGCGTTGGCCGCGCTCGGCAACCAGTTCGGCCCGACCGTCGCCGAGATCGCCGAACCATTGGTGGATCTTCCAGAACATCCCAACGAAGCCCTCCTCAAGGCCGCACGGGGCACGATGCTCTAGCCAGAGGTCGACGCTGGTTGACAGCGAGTCGGTTTGGCACGAATCACGCCCTCGGTGCCGCGTCGTGCCACCCCATGGCACACAGCGGCACCAAGGGCGCGGTTCGTGCCACGTCAGAAGTCGGTCATCTCGCCGACGCCGATGACTCAGTACTGCGACTGGCAGTGCGGGGCGAGGCTGGTGGGGAAGAACAGGTCGGCTCGGCGGAGAGCGTCGGCGTTGCGGGCGGTCATTCGACGGCCGGCCACGAGTGCTGATGGCACCACACCGCCGTAGAGCAGCGAACTGAACGACGCATGATCGGTGACGAGATCGGGCTTGGTCTTGACGGCCTTACACGATGCCCCGTCCGGGCCGCCATCGATGGCCCAACGCTTGCCATCGACCTCGACCACCAATCGGTCATCGGTGCAATAGGTGCGGTTACCGAACGCGATGCCGATGTCACGAACGTTGACCCACACACCGTCGTTCAACCCGGTGGTGCGCACGACTCGCTGGTTCTCCAGCAGGAAGGGCAGCGGGTCATCGATCGGCATCGCCCGCGACGTGATCTCGCCGATGAGATCGATCGAGAGCAGCGATTGCCAGAGCGCGAGATGCGCCTCTGCCGTGACGGCCACCAGTTCGACCACGACCAGATGGTGCGCCGGATGACCATCGTTCCATCGCTCCTCGATCCGGTAGGTGGCGAAGCCGTCGGCATGACGAAGGTACAGCGCTGGTGTGAGGTTGCCCAGCGGCTTGCTTCGAACGTTGATCATGAACTCGTGGTCGGTTGCCTCGCGGTTGATCTCACCGGCCCGATTTCGGCGGAACCGTTCCCACACATCAGACACCACGTCGAACACGTCATCACCGTCGACGAACGACACCGCACCGGATGGAGCGGCGAACTCAGACCTGATCCGGGCCTGACGCGGATCGATGGATGTCAAACGAACTCTTGTGGCGATGCCGTAACCGCGACGTTCGTAGATGCCTCCTTCGGAAGCGGACAACGAAGCAACCGGCTCGCCTCGATCGTCGATGTCGTCGTGGACGGCATCGACCACGGCTTTCATCAGACCCTGACGCCGATGAGTCGAAGCCGTCGATACCCACGTCACACCGCCCATCGGTACGGTCGTGCCACCGGGCAGGGTGACGTCGAGCGCGTAGGACCCGGCAACGGCGACGATGCGGCCATCGTCGAATGCAACCCGGAACCTGCCGAGGTCGTGCATCACCCGCCGCTCCTCAATCGCTTCCGCCGTGTAATTGAAACCGAACGCACGGCCATCGGCGTGACAGATCGCCGGCCACTCGTCGTCGTTGGGGATCCGGATCTCGAGGGCCATGGCGGTGAGTTTGCCATGCGCGGACGGATCAGCCGCGGGTAGTTTCGATCCATGACAACCGTCGAGTCCCCCGTCTATGACGCAGCCAGAGTCGTCGCCGATCTGCGGGCACTCGCCGGTCGTACCGGTGGGCCAGAGGGGAGCCGCCGGTTG
>JANOQU010000211.1:0-6611 GCA_031422355.1 Actinomycetes bacterium | reverse complement strand
GCTTCCTGCCGACTTGTGGAGGCATGTGCCACCTCTGAACATCAGTTCATTGCCGAGGTAGTCGTCATTTGCGATCTCGATGATCAGCCGCGAAAGCACAGGTCTTGTTCGATCTGATCCACCGTTGGCCATCGGGCCGTGTTGCCCCAGTCTGTGATGAAAGCCGCAGAAATCACAGGTCGGACTCGACATCGGTGTTGATGAGAATGTTCCATCGCTCGTTGAATGAACCGGCCTGTCGGCCAGACGCTGCCAACAGCGTCGGCTTGAGACGGGCACGTGCCACGTCTTCAAGCTGGGCAAGGTCGACCTCGGCTTCGATCTCCCTGGCGACGTGCTCGAGGAGCCATCCGGCGCGTTGTGGTACGGCTGCGGGATAGTCCTTGGCGAGCGCGGCAAGGCTTGGGATGTCGAGCAGTTCATTGCTGAGCAGTTCGCCGAGAACCGTGGCGATGTTGGACAGGCCCCCGCCGTGCGCCGGGGCGGCCACGAGATCGAGGGCCGTCGTCTCAGGAGTGGAAACCTTCATGGTTCCCGTCGGGGTGTTGATCACGGCGCACGGTCGTCTGGCTGTCTTCGCCGACGTTGTGAACTCGATGCTGACCCGGTCGAAGGTGCGGTCGTTCAGTCGGGCGTCGGTGATCACCTGGAAGACCTGCGGGCGTTGATGCGCTGCACCGTGGACCTCGGCGGCAGACAGGTATCCGACGTAGTAGTCGTGGCCGAGGTATCGCATCATTGAGTCGATGAAGTGGCTCGCCGGTACCGCCCGCCACGAGCGGAACTCAGCGGGAACCGGTACGTACCCGCCACGAGTCGGCGAGAAGATTCGACCGGCCCTGCGCAGTCGCGCCACGATGGCTGGAACCTGCGTCACCGGAACTGCCAGCGCCTCGGCGATCCCGTCCGTCGTGATCCAGTGCCTACCTTGCGAGATCATCCAGTCAGCCAGATCTCGCGGAACTGTCGACCTCTTCGTGTCGAGGTTCTCTGCGGTTCCTGTCATGCGCTCACGATAGCAAATTTCGCTAGTTTGAACGCGTAGAAGGAATCAGGGTCGGGCTGTTTTGGCACAGAGGTTGAACATGCGAGGTCGCCTATCCGAGGATCGATCAACTCGTTGGTTGGCGACGTGTTCTTCGTCGTCGAGGGCGCCGACGTAGGTGGCCACGAGGGTTTCGACGCTGTGTCCGAGCAAAGGCGTACTGAACTGCGCCAACCCACGGCCCGGCCAGCGTCTGCGTATCGTTTGCTGCGTGCCGGACCAGATCTTCGCCAACCCGCGACTCGCCGCGATCTACGACGACATCGACGGTGACCGGGCCGACCTGAACCACTACGAGGCCATCATCGATGAGCTCGGCGCGCGCAGCGTGCTGGACATCGGATGCGGCACCGGTGTGCTCGCGTGCAGGCTTGCGCGACGAGGCATCACGATGATCGGACTGGACCCGGCATCTGCATCGCTCGCAGTGGCTCGCAGGAAGCCTGGCGCAGACCGGATCACCTGGCTGGTGGGCGATGCGACGATGCTCCCTTCGGTGGTCGTCGATGCGGTGACGATGACCGGCAACGTCGCGCAGGTCTTCTTGGACGACGAGGAGTGGTCCGAAGTCTTGGTCGGCGTTCGCCGCGTTCTTGGTGAAGGCGGCCACCTCGTGTTCGAGACGCGCGATCCATCGTTCCGCGGTTGGGAGGAATGGACGCGCGAACGGTCGATCTCCGTGAGAGACACGATCGCCGGTCCGGTCGAGCATTGGGTCGAGCTCACGAAGGTGGAGCTGCCGCACGTCTCGTTCCGGCACAGCTTCCGCTTCCTCGATGGCGGTGAGATCGTCACTTCCGATTCGACACTGCGGTTCCGCGATCGAGACGAGATCGCCGCCTCACTCGCGGCCGTGGGGTTTGTCGTTGACGACGTGCGCGACGCGCCGGACCGGCCTGGCCGAGAGTTCGTCTTCATCGCGAGTTCTCTCTCCAAGTAGAGGCCGCCGAGCCGGCCGCACGAGGCATGTCGTAGCGAACCTCTGTACCGCTGCTCGGGCAAGCGACGGACGACCGGCCCCGCCGTACCGGCGATGAGATCGGGTACACGCTGTCTCGTGAGAGTCTGACGCGGTGAACACTTCCGGGCCCAGGGCTTTCCGAAACAGGTCGGTACTTGCAGACCGCCGATCGAGACTTGTGGAGCCCCACGTCGCTCCGCTCAACCACTGGGTGGAGTCGGTGCGAGCACGCCTCGGTCCATCATCGATCGTGCCATGGTTCGACCCGGCCGACGGTGGCGTCGAGGCGAGGATCCTCTGGTTGCTTGAGGCGCCGGGAGCGAAGTCAACCGAAGAGCGAGGCAGTGGGATCATCTCATGCGACAACCACGACGGTGCTGCGGAGAACACCTGGCGAACTCGCACGGAGGGTGGGGTCGATCGGCATGACGTCGTTCACTGGAACGTGATCCCCTACTACATCGGCAGCGACACGAAGATTCGGGCCTGGCGGCAAGGCGACGTCGCACACGCAGGTCCGCTTCTTAAAGAGTTGGTGGACCTGCTTCCCCGCTTGCGAGCCGTGATCCTTGGCGGCAAGGCAGCTCAGGAAGGATGGCGGCTTCATCGTCCGCAGGGGTCACGGTGAGAGAATTCCCGTGTCCGCACCCGTCGGTCACGAATGTCAACACCCGCCCCGAGGTCTGGCCCGCGGTGGTCTCGGCGTGGCGTGACGCAGCAACATGGGCCGTCGGAGACTGATGTTTTGGAGACACCGGGCCATCAGCGACGGGAGCCGCCGATACGAAGCGGGCATATGATTCGCGCGAGAGGGCGACGTCAATCGCTGTGCTGCAACTGGTCCTTCTGCTTCTGGGCTAGCGAGCGCAACACGCAGAACTCGTTGCCCTCCGGATCGGCCATGACCACCCACGTGACGTCAGTTTGCCCGACGTCGATGCGTCGAGCCCCGAGACCCTCCAGTCGTTGGACTTCGGCTTGTTGGTCGTCCGGACGAAGATCGAGGTGAACCCGGTTCTTTGCGGCTTTTTCGCCTTGGGACGGCATCAAGCCCAGCCGATGTCCGGATCCGTCCGTCGCAACAAGCAGATGTCCCCCAGAAGGCCCGGTCCAAACGTGTTCAAAGTCGAGCACCTGGCACCAGAATGCGGTCATCGCATCCAGGTCGACACAGTCGATCAGTACGCAGTCGATGACGAGCGGCATCCGGTAATCCTGGCACCACGGGCGGCGATGCTCTTGAGCATTTCCATTGGTGCCGAGGTCGTCCCCGCTGGGAGCGTCATTGCCCCGCTGTTAGAGGACAGTGCTTATAGCCGTCGACCGCGCCAGTTTGAGCGGTTGCCCCCATCGTGGCTATCGGGTGATCGTGGCGAGGACGATGGTGCTTGCAGTTCTCACGCCGACCGATCGGACGACGGCTGTTGGTGCTCCCAGATCCGTTGGCGGGCCCGAAGGTTCGCATCAGTCTTGTACTGCGTTGGCGGGTTCAACGACACGCCCTACTGTCACACAGCGATCGCGGACTCGGCCGTCGCGAGGCGGGAGCGACGGCCCTGCTGGCGATCTGAATGGTGCTTGTCCATCTACTGCGCGCTGCTGCATGAGGTTCAACGAGACCAGACGAGAGGTAGACCGTGATGTCGACGATGTTGCACATGTGGTCGTTCCGGGCGCCGATCCGATCGCAAATCGATCGGCGTCGTCCGTCGCGGCAATGTTTGGGGCCTGCCGGGCTCGGGTAAGCACGTCTATCTGGTTCAGGCCAGCCAAACGACGAGCCTCCGCTTCGAACAATCCTCGGGGCGGAGGTGACGTCTCGCACACTCAGTCCAACACGGAGCAGAGGTTCGTCCTCCGAACCGTCAGCTGCGTCGGTCGATCGGAACGACCAGTCCCGTCGCCCGATCGATCGAAGGAAGAGAGTCCTCATGGCTGGAGTCGCAATCATCACTGAAGCATGCATCACGGTCAAAGACCGTGCGTGTGTGGACGTCTGTCCCGTCCAATGCATCTACGAATACAACCCATCGACGAACCGTCTCGAGTCTGAACAGCAGGCCGGTAGTGGCATCGTGGAGAACGCCCACACCCCGAGCGACGAAGCGATCGCCATCTTCGGCGACAGCATTCTGTACGTCAACCTCGATGAGTGCACGTCATGCACCGCCTGCTACCAACCCGACGTCTGCCCGGTGGGAGCGATCTACTCCGAAGAACATGTGCCTGATGGAACCGAGGCCATCAAGTACAACGCTGCTGACCCGAACAAGGGTCACGATCACACATTCTTCGTAGCGCAGAGCCGAGCAGTCTTCGCCGACTGAAAGGCCTGCCACTCGTGGTACACAGCCTGCGTCGACGTGTGCGATGCGCAGAGGAGTGGTTTTCGTAGGCGTAGTACGGTCGTCGCCATGCGCGCCGCTGTGTACGACGAGACCGGACCACCCGAAGTCCTCCACATGGCTGAGGTTCCCGACCCGGAGCTCACACCGAGGGGCGTGCTCATCCGGGTCGAGGCCATCAGCATCGAGGGCGGTGACACGCTCAATCGACTGGGCGGCAACATGCCCGCCCGCCCACACATCGTGGGCTACCAGTGCGGCGGCACGATCGAGGCGGTCGGCGATGCCGTTACCGACCGCCAAGTCGGCCAGCGGGTCGTGGCGACGATGGCCCACGGATCCCATGCCGAGCTGGTCGCGGTCCCCGCTCGGGCGACGTGGCTCGTGCCCGATGGACTCGACCCGATGCTGGCGGCCTGCGTGCCGATCGCCTTCGGTACCGCCGACGACTGCCTCTTCGAGTTCGGCCGCCTCCAGGAGGGCGAGACGGTGCTCGTCCAGGCCGGTGCCGGCGGCGTCGGACTCGCCGCCATCCAGTTGGCGAAGCGGGCCGGCGCCACCGTGCTTGCGACCGCGTCCAGCGACGACCGGCTGAGCCGGCTGCAGGCCTACGGTCTTGACCACGGGATCAACTACCGCACCGACGACCTCGTCACCGCCGTCCGCCACCTGACCGACGGCCGGGGCGTCGACCTGGTGGTCGAGTCCGTCGGCACGACTCTGGCAGCCAGCGTCGCGTCGCTGGCATACCGCGGTCGCGTCGCCTACGTTGGCGACGCAGGCCGGGGCTCCGAGCCCTTCGACATCGGGGTGCTGAAGCAGCAGAACCAGACGATCACGGGGGTCTTCCTTGGTGCCGAGTTGGCGGCGGGGCCTCGCGCCCACGACAACATCCAGCGGCTGCTCGCATTGGTGGCGGCGGGAGAGCTCACGGTCGTGGTCGACTCCACCTACCCGTTGGCCGAGGCGGCCACGGCCCACGCCCACCTCGAGAGTCGCCAGGCTTTCGGCCGGGTCGTATTAGTTCCTTAGCCACCAAGACCCGGGCGCCTGCCACGCGCAAAGGACGAGCACGGCCTCAACCACTGGAACAGTCGATATGTGCTGTGGCTGTGCAGCTTCTGCCTGTTGTGTTGGCTCAGCGTTCGGTTTCGACTGGGTCTGGCTTGAGCTCAACGCGTCGCAGCAACTGGGCGTTGAGGGCGACGACGATGGTTGACAGGCTCATCAGCACGGCACCGATTGCTGGGGACAGGGTGACTCCTGCCCAGGCGAATGCTCCAGCGGCGAGTGGGATGGCGATGATGTTGTAGCCGGCTGCCCAGGCAAGGTTCTGGACCATTTTGCGGTAGCTGGCGCGTGACAGCCGGATCACGCGAGCGACGCCCCGGGGGTCGCTGGAGGCGAGTACGACGCCTGCGGATTCGATGGCGACGTCGGTGCCGGCACCGATCGCCAGCCCGACATCGGCGCGGGCGAGTGCCGGGGCGTCGGTGTCGCCGTCGCCGACCATGGCGACGGTCAGACCGCGTTGTTGGAGTGCGTAGACGGCTTGGTCTTTGTCTTCGGGCAGGACTTCGGCGAAGACGTTGTCGATGCCGAGGTCTCGGCCGACGGCTTCGGCGACTTGACGGGCGTCTCCGGTGATCATTGCGACATCGACTCCCATCTGGCGCAGCTCGGTGATGGCTTGGCGGGCTTCGGGGCGGATCTCGTCTTCGAGTGCCATGGCGCCAACGATCCGAGTGTCGTTGGCGACATAGAGCACGGCGGCGCCGCGCAGTGTCCACCCCGTGACTGCGTCGCGGAGTGAGTCAGGGATGTCAAGTTGTCGCTGGCGCAGCAGTGCTGGTCCGCCGACGGCGTACGTGGTGCCATCGATGTCGGCCGTGACGCCCCGTCCAGTGATGGATCGGAAGTTCGCTGCCTTGATGACGCCGTTGGCTCCGGCGGCGGTGACGATCGCCCGGGCGAGGGGGTGCTCGCTTTCGGCCTCGACGGCCGCTGCGGTGCGCAGCACTCGGTCGTTGTCGAACTGGTCGGTTCCGGCGACGCCGGTAACGATGTGGGCGCCCTTGGTGAGTGTGCCGGTCTTGTCGAACAGCACCGTGTTGATCGAGCGCATGCGTTCGAGGGCGAGCCGGTCTTTGACGAGAATCCCTGCCTTCGCTGACACTGCCGTAGAGATGGCAATCACGAGCGGAATCGCAAGCCCGAGAGCGTGCGGGCAGGCAATCACTAACACGGTGACGGTGCTGGT
>JANOQU010000210.1:0-5317 GCA_031422355.1 Actinomycetes bacterium | reverse complement strand
AGGCCCGTCGCGCAAGGACCGCGATGTCACCACCGGTCGAACCCGCCAGAACAAGTTGGTTCATTTCCGGTCGCCGCGGCCGCTGCGCTCGGGCTCGTACGCAACCGTGCAGATCGTGTCGGCGGCGCCGCATCATCTGGGTGGAGAGTTCGTCGAGTTCGTTTCTGAACCAACCCATAGGGTTCGAATCCCGGTGGTGGCCGGCTGACAAATCGAGCCGACGTCCAGTCAGTTGCGCGCCACCCAGCCCAACTCGTCATTCTCGGTCCAACGGCGAGCGGCAAGAGCGATGTCGCGATGGCTCTTGCCTCGCGTCGCCCCGATGTGGAGATCGTTGCCGTCGACGCAATGCAGGTTTACCGAGGCATGGATATCGGCACGGCCAAGCCGTCCATCGACGATCAGCGCGCCGTGCCTCACCACTGCATCGATCTCGTCGAGCCGTCAGATTCGTTTACCGTTGCCGAGTTCCAACGCGCTGCCCGCTCGTCGCTGGCCGATATCGCAGATCGATCGCGCACAGCGATCTTCGTCGGAGGAACTGGCCTGTATCTGACCGCGGTGATCGACGACCTGACTCTTCCGGGGGAGTGGCCAGAGATTCGTGCCGCTCTGGAGGCGGAGTTGGCGGCAGATTTCGATGCCGAGAACCTGTTCGATCGGCTGAACTCGCTGGATCCTGCGGCCGCTCTCAAGATCGAACGGACCAATGAACGTCGCATCATCCGGGCGCTTGAAGTGTGTATCGGTAGCGGTCGAGCGTTCAGCAGCTTCGGTCCCGGCACGAATGCGTACCCGCCGATCGACACGCCACAAGTGGGTTTGCGATGGCACCGAGATGTGCTGTCCGAGCGGGTCGAACAGCGCGTACGGCGAATGATGGATAACGGCTTGCTCGCCGAAGTCATCAGCCTGCTCGACCGCCCTGGTGGTGTCTCTCGTACGGCTCGTCAGGCGCTCGGGTACAAAGAACTCATCGCCCACCTCGACGGAGAATGCTCACTCGAAGAAGCGGTCGCCACCATCATCGTCCGAACCCGGCAGTTTGCTGTGCGTCAGGAGCGGTGGTTCCGTCGGGACCCACGCATACGCTGGGTCGAGATCACCCACGATGCCGTGACTGACGTGCTGCCGGTCGTGCAGGAGTTGCTCGAATGACGATCACGCTCACCAAACACCATGGCCTCGGCAACGACTTCCTCGTCTGCGAGACAAGCCAGCTTGCCCCGGAGGTCTCATGGTCAGATCTGGCCAGGCGGCTCTGCGACCGACGCCGCGGTATCGGTGCCGACGGTCTGCTCTTGCTCACGTTGCTCGACTCTGATCGTGCATCCACGGCTGAGTTGGCAATGGTCTTGCATAATGCCGACGGCAGTCGCGCTGAGATGAGTGGCAACGGCATCCGTTGTCTCGTCCAGGCTGCGGCGCTCTCTCTCGGCTGGAGCGGATCCGCGGATTTCCTGGTTCACACCGACGCTGGGCCACGTACCGTCCACACAACGCGGGTCGATGACGTCACCATCGACGCGTCGGTCGGAATGGGTGCAGTCGTCTCGATGCCTGAGCCCGACGGATGGGCCGAGGTCGGCGCTGATCCAATGCGGCCCGTTCTGCACCTCAACACAGGAAACCCGCACACGGTCGTCGGCGTCGATGACGTGCGGGCGGTGGACCTTCTCGCTCTCGGGCGCAAAGTGCCTCAAATCAATCTCGAGATCATCGAGGCCGGCCCGGAGACGTCCGCGATCACAATGCGGGTTCACGAGCGCGGTGCCGGGATCACCGAAGCGTGTGGCACCGGCGCATGCGTCAGCGCCTGGGCTGCAGCGCATTGGGGGCTCGCATCGCCGTGCGACGGCGAAATTCTCGTGCATATGGACGGTGGGGATGCAAAGGTTCGTCTTGACGAACCCGAGCTTGGCCACGTGACGCTGGTCGGTCCAGCTGTGTTCATCGCCCGCCTGCAGATTGAATCCCCATGACAACTCCGTATCAAGAAGCGCTCGGCGCAACGCTGATCGAGCGCACCAAGCGCGAGCGAATCGTGCTCGTCGGTGTGGCCCTCAAGGGCCATACCGACGCCGAAGTCGATGCCAGTCTCGACGAACTCGCATTGTTGATCGACACCGCCGGCGCCGATGAAGCTGGCCGACTCACCCAGCGCCGGGACTCGCCCGACCACACCTGGTTTATTGGCAAGGGCAAGGTCGACGAGCTGCGCGACATGTGTCTGGCCGTCGATGCCGACACGGTGGTCTTCGACAACGAACTTGCTCCCGCGCAACAGTTCAACCTTGAAAAGAAGCTCGGCCGAACCGCCATCGACCGCACCGCCGTCATTCTCGACATCTTCGCCCAGAACGCTCACACGCTGGAGGGCAAAGCCCAAGTTGAGCTGGCACTTTTGCGCTACCGCCTGCCACGGTTGCGCCGAGGCGTGACGGGCAATCTGACCCAGCAAGGCGCCGGAATCGGCACCCGGGGCCCTGGTGAGACCAAGCTCGAAGTGGATCGCCGCCGGATCATGAAACGGATCACCAAGCTGGAGCACGATCTTGTCGATCTGCAACACACTCGTGATCTGCAGCGCAAGGGCCGCGGCCTCAGCGGCCTGGGTGCGGTCACCATCGTTGGCTACACCAACGCCGGCAAGTCCACCTTGCTGAATCAACTCACCCAAGCCGGCGTGCTCGTCGAGGATCGGCTATTCGCAACCCTTGACCCGACTACGCGTCGGTTATCGCTGCCAGGCGGCGAGCCGGTTCTTCTGACCGACACCGTTGGTTTCGTCCGCCGGCTGCCGCACGGGCTGGTCCAAGCGTTCAAGAGCACGCTCGAAGTCGCCAGGGAAGCTGACTTCCTGGTTCATGTCGTGGATTCCAGTTCGCCCGACCCCGAGGGTGAGATGACCGCCGTCCGCAAAGTTCTGGGCGAAATCGATGCGCTCGGAGTGCCGGAGATGCTGGTCTTCAACAAGTGCGACGCGGCTCCAACGGCGGCGAAGCAGCTCGTCGAGGATCACGAGGGCTCGGTTGCGATCAGTGCTCTGACTGGCGAAGGGACCAAGGAGTTCCTCCAGGCACTTGGCGATCGTCTTCGCGCGCTCGCAACGGTGTACGAGCTGTTGATTCCGTACGAACGTGGCGACGTTCTCGCCTCTGTGCACCGCGAGGGTGAGGTCGTGTCGATGTCGAACGAAGTCGACGGAATCCGGATCCGCGCGCGACTTGGCGGGCCGTCTGCGGGTCGACTCGATCCGTTTGTTGTTCGCCCTGCCTGATCGGGCAGCATGTCCACTATGTCTGACACGCCGATGCACGATCAGTCTGCTCCGCAGGCGAGCGCCGGGTTCGTGCCGCCTCCGTACCCGTATGACCGCCTGGACCAGTTCAAGCCCATCGCTTCGGCCATGCCTGGCGGGTTGGTGGACCTCTCGATCGGAACGCCGTGTGACCCGCCGCCGGCCGCCGTCGTGGCCGCGCTCGCAAACTCGAACGCCGAACGCGGCTACCCGCAGAGCATCGGGAGTGTCGGGTTTCGAACAGCAGCGCAGGGATGGATTCGGCAACGGTTCGACGTCGATGTGCAGATCGAGCAGATCGCGGCGTGCGTCGGCACCAAGGAATTCGTCGCGACGACAGCGCAATTTCTGCGCCTCCGTCACCCAGCACGCGACACGGTCCTGTATCCGTCGGTCGCATATCCGACCTACGAGATGAGCGCGACTTTGGCGGGTTGTCGAGCCGTGCCTGTTGCCCTCGCACCCAGCGGTGGACTGGATCTCTCCAGCATCGCGGTCGACGATGCAGCCAGAGCGTTGATGCTGTGGGTCAACAGTCCAAGTAACCCAACCGGCGCGCTCGACGACCTCGGAGCCGCCGCCCAATGGGGTCGGAGCAACGACGTACCCGTGTTCAGCGATGAGTGCTACGCCGAGTTCACCTGGGAGGGGCCGCCTCGGACCATTCTCGAGCACGGATCGGCTGGCGTGGTCGCCGTCCATTCTTTGTCGAAGCGCTCGAACCTGGCTGGGCTTCGGGTGGGCTTCTTCGCTGGCGATACTGATCTCGTTCACTATCTCCAAGAGGTTCGAAAGCACACCGGTCTCATGGTCCCGGGCCCTGTTCAGGCGGCCGCGATCGTGGCCTGGGGCGACAGTGCGCACGTCGACCAACAGCGTGCCGTGTACCGCAAACGTCTGCTTCGACTCTCCGGTGCGTTGGCATCGCACACAGGCTTCGACGTTCGAATGCCTGCCGGTGGGTTCTATCTATGGTTTGATGCAGAAGATGGATGGGCGTTCGCAGAGAGAATGGCCCGTATGGCCGGTGCACTCGTGAGTCCCGGAGATTTCTACGGGGCAGGCGGAGCGCACAACGTCCGTCTTGCGGTGGTGCAACCAGATGACAGAATCGAGCTGGTCATCCAGCGACTAGGAGCGAATTGATGTCGTATCAGAACCCAATCGAACCTACCAAGGGAGCACGTCGCAAGGGCTTGCTCGGACTTGGCATCGTCGTCCTGCTGGGCGGCGTCGGAGCCGGAGCAGCGCTGTTCGTGACGAGCAGTTCGCAATACGAGGAGGCCGTTGAGAACTTGCAACGTGCCCCAGTCGGTTGCGACACCGAGTTCGATTTCACGGGCACGGGGACGTTCGTGTTCTACATAGAGAGCAAGGGCTCGATCGGCGAAATTCGTGGTGACTGTGACAACACCGACACTGACTACGACAGCAGCGATGAAGGTCGCCGTCAGGTGACGTTGACCCTCGTCGACGAAGACGGCAACGACAAGGACCTCGACCGGAGAAGCGGTATCTCGTACGACGCTGGTGGCTATATCGGCGAGGCCGTGCGTTCGGTCGAGATCGACGAGCCGGGCGAGTACACCCTCACGGTCGAAAGCGATGACGACGAGTTCGCAATCGCTGTTGGCCGCAATCCGAAGGAAGATGCGGACTCGTTGAAGAGCATCGGCGTGATCGTGGCTGCCGCAGGACTGGTCGTTGGTTTGGCCCTGATTCTGCTCGGCCTGCGCCGCAAGCCAGCACCGGCCGCGCCGGGCGGCTTCGGTGACGGACAATTCGCGCCCACTGGACCTGGCGGAGCGCCGGGCGCTGCGTTCGGCGGCCCAGCGACTGCCGCGTACCCGCAGTACGGCCAAGGTCCGCCGCTCGTGAGTCCTGTACAACCGCCACTGCCGCCGTCAGGCCCGTATCCGCAGCCGCCCGCTGGCGGTGGGGCCTGGGGCGCCCCGAATCAGTAGCTGCCCGATCGGTAGCTGCTAGAGGCGCCGCATCACGGTGACGACCCGGCCG
>JANOQU010000209.1:0-2076 GCA_031422355.1 Actinomycetes bacterium | reverse complement strand
CGACGAACGTCGCCATCGTGGCGAAACTCAGATTCGTTCCAGTTCGGCACCATCGAAGAGTGGCTGGATTTCGTGCTCGATTGCATCTGCTTGCATCGCTTCATCGGTCGGAGTCGTGATCCCGCCATCGGCCGCGGCGATGATGGCGGCGAGTAGCCGGGCATCGCTGGAGGTGTTCAAGAACACCTGGGGATTGCCGAGAACGAACGCAACCCCGCGAGCGAGGGCGTCGCCGACCGGAAGCGCCTGGTACCACGAGTAGTGGGCCTCGGTGGAGTCCTCGCTCCACCGACGACGAGCGACCGACTTGATCGTCTGCACAGCGATCTGCCGTGCTGCACACTGCTCGAGCAGTGCATCGACATCAGTCCGGTAGCCCAGGCTTGCCAGCATCGAATAGTTGTAGGGGAGCAGAACCGAATCGAAGTCGAACCGCTCGATGCTGCGCAGGTGCATCGAAGGAATCCGTACGCCGTGACCGGTGACGCCGATGAACCGCACCAGACCCTCGTCGCGCGCCTGAACCAACGCTTGGACTGCGCCACCGCCACCATGGGCAACTTCCCATTCGTCGGTCTCGACGAGATTGTGGAGCTGGATCAGGTCGATCTGGTCGACACCCATCCGCGCCAGAGATTCCTCCAACTGACGGCGCGCATCGCTGGCTGTGCGGCCATCGGTCTTGGAAGCGAGGAAGAACTCGGCTCGATGATCCGCGAGAAACGGCTGCAGACGAAGCTCTGACTCGCCATAGGAGCGGGCGGTGTCGATGTGATTGATGCCGCTGTCGAGCACCAATTGCAGCGTCGCATCCGCTCGATCCTGGCGCATGCCGCCCAGCGCTGCAGCGCCGAAAATCAGTCGCGAACTGATGTGTCCGGTTCTTCCGAAGAGTTGACGTTCGATCATCGTCAAAATCTATACCTGTGTGCTCGGGTCTTGCCTCCGGCGCTGGTCAGCCGTCAGGTTGGAAGCGGTAGCCGACGCCGGAGTCGGTGATGAAGTACATCGGGCGGCCGGCGTTGGGTTCCAATTTGCGGCGGATGTGACCCATATGAACTCTCAGCAGGTTCTGGTCGGGGTCATATGTTGGACCCCAGACAGCGGTGACCAACTGCCGATAGGTAATCAAGCGATGAGGATTGCGGACCAGGTGGCCGACCATGCCCCACTCGATCGGGGTGAGTCGAACCTCGGCCTGTTCGGCACCGACGTATGCGCGGTGGCCGGCAAGGTCCAATTGGAAATCGGCGGTGGTGACCTCGGCTTGCTCGCTTGCGACATCCGGGTTGCGGCGCAGCACCGATCGAATCCGGGCGACGAGTTCCGCCATGCCGAACGGCTTGGTGATGTAGTCGTCGGCCCCGGCTTCCAGCGCCTCGACCTTGCTGCGCTCATCATCACGAACCGTCAGCACGATGATCGGCACCTTCGTCCAACCGCGAAGTGCTTCAAGGACCATGATCCCGTCCATGCCCGGCAGGCCGAGATCGAGCAGCACCATGTCCGGATGCTCCGCTGCCACGACAGTCAACGCGGCTTCACCAGTCGTTGCCTCGAAGACCTCGTAGCCGCGCGCTCCGAGGTTCAAGCTGAGCGCCCGCCGGATCTGTGGTTCGTCGTCAACGACGAGAACCTTGATCACAACAGAATCGCCGGCAGCGAGATCGTGACGGTCAAGCCGCCGCCGGGCGTGTCGTCGAGGGTCATCGTTCCGTGCATTGCGTCGACGAAACCCTGCGCGATCGACAAGCCGAGTCCGACGCCGTTGGTGTGTTGGTCGCCAAGCCGCTGGAAGGGAGCGAGTACCTTGGCTCGCTCGCTCGGGTCGATGCCATGGCCACGATCGACCACACGAAGATGGACGGATCCGTTCACGACTCCAGTTTCTACACGAACCCGGTGCTCCGGCGGGCTGTACCGCAGCGCGTTGCTGAGCACGTTGGCAAGACTGCGTTCGAGCAGCGTGGGATCGCAGACCACCTCAGGTGTGTCCTCGGAGATGTCGACAATCACCGAGTCTTTCGGTGCGTTGACGCTCTGCAGTGCAGCACCCACGGTGTCGCCGACACTGGT
>JANOQU010000208.1:0-5967 GCA_031422355.1 Actinomycetes bacterium | reverse complement strand
CGATCCTCAATTTCACCCGGCGAATGTTGCGCCGGTCACCAAAGGCAGTTGTCGATCAAGCCCGACGAATGGTGGCGTCGCGTGAGCCGTTGCGGCGGTGACCGGAAACGCCGTTTTAGGCGGAGGTAATGGCCTTGATTTCTTCGGCGATTGCTTTGCTGGCGTCGTCGGTGGGCATCGCGGTCTGCAGCGCCATCATCTTCATCATGTCGCCCTGGACCTTGATCTTGCCGGTCATGAAGGCCTGCATCGCAACCGCTTGGTCTTGGTCGACGAACAGCGCCTTGGCAGTTGCGTAGTCGGTCGTGACTGTGACATCTGGTGCGTCGAGCGCGCCGAGGTCCATCACGACATCGCCCGATGATGTGTCGATGAAGCTGGTCACATTGCCGTCGCCGAACGGGACATCGGTGATGACCTGATTGACCTTGATCGACTGGGTGACCTTGCCGGTTTGACCCTCGTACTTGGCCCGGATCGCTTTGGCTTCGGTCATCCACTCTTCGGACAGGAATTGGCTTGACATGGGTCCCCCTGGAACGTCGTAACTGGCGAGACGCTAGCGGAATCGACAGCGTCAGTTCCTGCTCGGCATGTCTTCGCTGGGGAGGTCGTTTCCGAGGGCCCAGCGATACGCGGCTTGGACAGCGAACAGGCGATGAACCTCCGGCCGGACATCCTCGGCGAATTCGTCGCGGTAGGTCGCGTCGGTCGCAGATACGACGGTGAAATACATCCCGCTGAACGCGCCGAGGAACCCTGATACCCGCAATAGGGGCTCGCTGATGACGAGGGTTCGCTGGCCGAGGTCGAGTCGAGCATAGACGTGCACGTCGTCAAGCAATGTCCACGACTGCGCCGTGGCTTCGGAGATCGCGAGAAAGCCGAACAGTACGAAGAAGCCGGTCAGCAGGATGACCACCAACGTGATCTGCAGTGCCTGGCCGAACAGCATCAACAACGCAACGTTCAACTTTTGGCGAATCCTGAGCGGTTCGGTGACCGGGCTTCCATCGGTGGGCGCTCCGAGCGCCACGGCTGGTGTCTCGGCGATCGACTCATGAACCTCGGTCCACGAGGTGAACGTCGCCAGGTCCGTCATGAGCGGCGGCACCCGGGAGATGACGAACAGCGTTCCGAGGCCGAAGAAGATGGACAATGTCAGCCAGTACGCCGGCCCCTCGAGAGTTCCGGCGACCTGCCATACCTCTGCGCTGATGAACAGGAACGTGGCGAACAGCAAGAGCAGAGGGAGCGCTCGAACGATCAGACTCGCAATCGAGCGGATCTGATTCAGCGCTCGGCCGATCGCCCAGCGCAGCATCGGCACGACGGCATAGCTGGTCCCGAGATAGATGACGGCGAGAACGACTAAGCCGGTGACCGCTGCTTGGACGGCATCGCCGTACTGGCTGAAGATCAGCGACGGGATCGACGGACCGATGACGAATGCAATCAGTTCGACCCAGCCGACCTTCTTGGGCACGTCGAACCATGGTCGCCGCAGCACCAGGTTGGCAATCACCCAGCTCAACACCACAACTGCAATCACGATCGCAGCCGCACCGAGGTTCTTGGCCAGGCTCCAGCCATAGAGGTCGAGGGCTTGGAAGCCGCCGACGACATAGGCGACTAAAAGCAGTGGCAGCGCTCTCGTCCAGATATCGGTCCGGGCGCTGTAGTGATCGATCAGATGCGGCACGCCGCGGTCGACGAACCACCGTTCGACCGATTCGAGGTCCTGGCGTCCGGTCACGGTCACTCACCTTAGGAGTTGCGATGCTTGACGAAACGTTCAAACCGCTGGGGATTGTCGACCAATCCGGTAAGGATGATCCCATGTCTCGCATCCTGGTGACCGAAGAAATCGCCGACGGCGGCCTCGACCGACTTCGTGCCGCTGGCCACGATGTGAACGTCCAGCTCGATTTGTCCCAACTGATGACCCACATCGTCGGTGCTCACGCTCTCATCATCCGCTCTGCGACCCAGGTGACGGCAGAGGTTTTGGAAGCCGCAGACGAACTGATCGTGGTCGGTCGGGCAGGAATCGGACTCGACAATGTCGATGTCGAAGCGGCAACTCGGCGTGGCGTGATGGTGGTCAATGCGCCACAGTCGAACATCATCTCCGCGGCCGAACACACGATGGCGCTGCTGCTCTCGCAGGCTCGCAACGTTCCCCAGGCCAATGCCGCGCTGAAGGCCGGCCGTTGGGAACGCAGCCGCTGGGAAGGCGTCGAGCTTGCCGATAAGACACTCGGCATCGTCGGCCTCGGCCGGATCGGCAAGCTCGTCGCCGATCGGGCGAAGGCGTTCGGGATGCGGTTGGTGGCGTTCGACCCGTTCGTGTCCACGGATCGGGCTCGAACGATGGGCGTCGAACTGCTCACACTCGATCAGTTGATCGCCGAGAGCGATTTCATCACGATCCACCTTCCGAAGACGAAAGAGACCACCGGCATCATTGGTCGCGACTTGTTCTTGAAGGCCAAGCCGTCGTTGCGAGTGATCAACGTCGCCCGCGGCGGCATCGTCGACGAGGATGCGTTGGCCGAGGCAATCCGCGACGGCGTCATCGCTGGCGCAGCACTCGACGTGTTCACTAAGGAACCAATGACCGAGTCCCCACTGTTCGCGCTCGATTCGGTCGTGGTCACGCCGCACCTCGGCGCGAGTACACGCGAAGCTCAGGACAAGGCTGGCGACACCATCGCCGACATGGTCAAGCTGGCGTTGGCAGGCGAGTTCGTTCCCTTTGCGGTCAATATCAACGCCGCCGAGGCCAACGAGACGCTGCGTCCGTTTCTGCCACTCGCCGAACGTCTCGGTCGCTTGTTCGCGTCGCTTGTCGGTGGATCGCCGAAGTCCCTGGAGATCTGCGCGGAAGGCGAGTTGGCCGGATACGACACTCGAATCCTCAGCCTCGCCGCCTTGAAGGGATTCTTCGGCGCTCACAGCGATGAGCCGGTCACGTACGTGAATGCGCCGCAACTCGCCAAGGACAGTGGCGTCGAGGTTCGGGAAGTCAACTGCACGACCTCGTCGGACTACGTCAACCTGATCACCTTGAGCGGCGGTGGCCACAGCATGTCGGCCACATTGACCGGTCGTCGTAGCGAGCAGCGGATCGTCACCATCGACGATCACCAATTCGACGTCCCGCCTGCCGACTACATGCTGATGGTCACCAACGACGATCGCCCTGGCGTCATCGGGGTCGTCGGGACGCTGCTCGGCAACGCCGGCGTCAACATCGCCGACATGGATGTCGGCCGGGCCAAGGACGAAGGCACCGCAGTAATGCTCATCGCTCCGACGGCCGAAGTTTCGGGCGCGGTCGTCGCTGCCCTGCGCGAGGCCCCAGGAATTCTGCGGGTCGCCGTCCTGACAAGTTGAACTCGCCGGCGGTTTTGGCGACGGGTTCAGCCGCCGCTGACGCTGCGAATCTCGTCGCAAGTCGCCGTCGCCACGGCGCAGGCCGCCTCGGCGTAGTCATCGCCACTGCTGGCATAGAGCACTGCTCGGGATGAATTGATCATCAAACCGAGACCGCTGCTGTCTTGGCCCGCTGTGACGGTGGCCGTGACGTCGCCGCCCTGGGCGCCAACGCCGGGCACGAGAATCGGCAGGTCGCCGACGATTTCACGGACTCGGCCGAGTTCGCTTGGATATGTCGCACCGACCACGAGACCGCATTCACCCATCTGGGTCCACTCGTCCGCGATCCGTCGGGCGACATGGGTGTAGAGCGGTTGGCCATCGACGAGTAGCGATTGGAAGTCGTCGCCGCCGGGATTGCTCGTTCGACAGAGCAGGATCACTCCTTTGCCCTCGTAGCGAAGAAACGGTTCGACCGAATCGGTCCCGAGATAAGGGTTCACCGTGACGGCGTCTGCGCCGTAACGCACGAATGCTTCGCGGGCGTAGTGCTCTGCCGTCGAGCCGATGTCGCCCCGTTTGGCATCGAGGATCAGGACGTGGCGAGGGTACGCCTCGTTGATGTAGCGGCAAATGCGTTCAAGGGCACTCTCCGCACCCTGCGATGCAAAGTACGCAATCTGGGGTTTGAAGGCGCATGCAACCGGTGCGGTTACATCGATGATCGCCCGACAGAACTCCTCGATCCCGTTTCGTGACTGCCGCAACGAGAGAGGGAGTCGATCGGGATCCGGGTCGAGGCCGACGCACAGCATCGAACCCGATTCACGCCACGCGGCGCGCAGTTTGTCGTGGAATCCCATGTGCTCGCGAATCTACGTTCGTTGGTCAGCCCTCGACAGTGATCGCTGCGGTCGGGCAGAGATCAGCGGCTTCCTCGACGGACTTCCGCAATTCTTCGCCCGGCTCTTCGAGGAGGATGTAGAGATAGCCATCGCTGCGGACCTCGAACACCTCAGGGGCGGTTTGCATGCAGGCACCCGTCGATGCGCAGACGTCGAAATTCACGGTGACCTTCATGGCAGTTCTCCTGTGTGGGTGGTTGGCCCACCATAGTTCGGTCGCTGGCTCAACTGGACTTCTGACGGGTCGTCAGAAATAGCCGACGAACGCTTGCGGCCCTCAGCCGAGATGCTGTACCTTGCAATAATTGCACTCGCAACCGTCGGCCCGATCGAAGTGCTGAGGTTGCGTTGAAACGGCGGGCAACGCAGTAGCTCCGGGTGATGGGACGCACCCGGCGCTACTCGCGTTCATGCGTCACCGTCGCTGGCGAAGAATGGTGGAGACCACTGCATTCAGCGATGCGGTGAGAATGTTCGGGTCCGTGCCGATTCCCCACTTCACGTTGCCATCGCCGTCGCGCGACTCGACATAGGCAACTGCGGTCGCGTCCTTGCCGGCGCCCATTGCGTGTTCGGCGTAGTCGACGACGTCGATCTCGGTCCCGAGCGCTTCGTTCAGTGCCGTGACAAATGCGTCGATCGGTCCGTTTCCGCTCCCGGTAGCCGTGACATGGTTTCCGTCGACCAACAGTTGAGCGGTGACCTCGGTCGTTCGTCCTTCACTGGACGAACGCAACTCGTGACTGATCAGATTGATCGCCGGTGCTTCGGGGAGGTACTCGGACTGGAACGTGTCCCACATGATGCCGGTGCTGATCTCGGTACCGCTGTCCTCGGTGATGTGCTGGATGGTCTTGCTGAACTCGATCTGAAGCCGACGGGGCAGGTCGAAACCATGCTCTGTCTTCATCACATAGGCCACCCCGCCCTTGCCGCTCTGGCTGTTGACGCGGATAACGGCCTCGTAGCTGCGGCCCACGTGTTTCGGGTCGATCGGCAGGTAGGGAACACCCCAGATCTCGTAATCGTCCGGCTTGTGGCCAGCCGCGGCCGCCTTTGCGTACAGGGCGTCGAACCCCTTCTTGATGGCGTCCTGGTGGCTGCCACTGAATGACGTATAGACCAAGTCGCCGACGTAGGCGTGGCGCGCCGGCACGGGCAACCGGTTGCAGTATTCGGCAACGCGGCGGAGCGCGTCGATATCGGTCATGTCCAGTTCGGGGTCGACTCCGGATGCGAACAGGTTCATCGCCAGGTTGACGATGTCGACGTTGCCGGTGCGCTCGCCGTTACCGAACAGGGTTCCTTCGACGCGGTCAGCGCCGGCCATCACGCCGAATTCGGCGGCCGCCACGCCGGTACCACGGTCGTTGTGCGGATGCAGGCTGATCACCACGCTGTCGCGATTGCGAATCTTGCGGCCGAACCACTCGATGACGTCGCCGTAGACGTTGGCGGTGTAGCACTCCACCGTGGCTGGCAGGTTGAAGATGATCGGCCGGTCCGGTGTTGGCTCGATCACGTCCATCACGGCATGGCAGATCTCCAGCGCGTATTCGGGTTCGGTGAGGGTGAAGCTCTCCGGCGAGTATTCGTAGCGGATCTCGCTCCCCGGCACCGTCTCTTCCAATTTGCGAGCCATTTTCGCAGCGTTGACGGCGATCTCGGTGATGCCGTCGCG
>JANOQU010000207.1:0-5457 GCA_031422355.1 Actinomycetes bacterium | reverse complement strand
TGCTCGACCTCGCCTTCGACTTGGAGATCCCAGACCCGCTCGACACCGACGGGTTCCTTGCCGGCTCACCCGAGATGATCGCGGTGAAGGATCTCGTCGGATTCGACCCGCCACCGTCGGAGCAGTTGGTCGACGAGCTCTCGCTGCCGTCGCTGTCGTTCCGCAACATCGAGTTCATGCTCGGCCTCGCGGACATCGAGTCGCTGTGCATCGAGCCAGGTCTGAAAATGGCCGGCGAGTTGTACGTCAATGGCGTGCCCGCTGGACCAATCGTGGGGTCACCGCCACCGGCTTGCACACCTGGACCGCCGACCGTCGACCCGACGGCGTGTTCGAGTGACGACGGTTGCTTCGCATCGTTCGTCCTCAACGTCACCCTCGACGGCATCATCCTGTCGGGCAGCGTCGGCGCATTCGACCTACCCCCAGTACTCACATGCCAGCAGACCGTGCTCGACCTGCGCCTCACCCTCACGATCCAGCGGTTCCTGCTCTCTGCCGGCTGTGACGTCGGCGTGCTCGGTAGCGGATCGATCGAGATCCGCGTCGGGCTAGACGGGCTCGCGTTCGCGGGCGAGATGGAACTGTTTCCCGATACCCCCGGCCTCGCCTTCTCCGCACTCGTCGAGGGACAACTCGGCGTGAACATCGACGAGATCGATTTGACCGACCCTGCGACGCTGCTCGGTGCTGGTGATGTCGAACTTCACCTCGTCCTGCAGAGTGACTTCGTCGGCCCGATGGGTCAGGCCGTCGAACCGCTGCTCCAGGCGGTACGAGCGGCGGGCATTGCGATCGACGACGTGTTGACGCAATTGGAGTCCAACGGTGGCGATCCGCTCGCAGTGCTCCTCGACCTCCCCGACACCCTCGCAGACCTCGGAGTCGTTGTGCCCGTATGGCTCGATGATTTCGCCAACGATCTCGAGGAGTTCAGGGCGACTCTCGAGTTCTATGGCCTCCCGATTCCGACGATCGACGACGTGCTCGGCGGCTTCGACGTGACGCTGCCCGGACTCCCCGGGTTTTGGTCGCCCGAGGAGCGCGAATGCAGGCGGATCGAGATCGGCGGGCTCACGTCACCGTTCCACGGGGTTGTGGTCGACGGCGAGTGCTGGACGGACGAGCCCGGCTCGTTCTTTGGTGGGGACGCCGGCAAGCTCGGGCGGTGGGTCGACCCCGTCTGCTACGCGGCGCCGCTCATCGAGGGCACTGTCATCGGTGACGACTGCTGGTCCATCCCGCCGACCCCGATCCACATCCTCGGCCTGTCGGAGTTGTCGGGTGGTGTCCTCAAGCCGAATCTGGAGGCGGTAGTCGTCGACCTCAAGCTTTTGCTCCAGCCCGTCATCGACGCGATCCCCGGCGTGCCGCCTGGCTTCGATCTCGACGACTTCCGCTCAGGCATCGTCGGCCTCCTCCGAGCCGCCGACGCACCACTTCTCGCACTCCCTTGCGTCGACATCCGATATACGTCGTTCGACGGTGCCCCGGGGTCCGCCCTGACATTGCGGATGGATCTCATCCTGCTCGGTCAGGAGCGCGGGTTGGACGTGACGTGGGACTTCTCGCAGTCACCGTCCACGCAGGTCGTCCCGGTGGCCGAGGCGATCGTCGGACAATTGTTCCTTGGCCCACAGCCGCACACCTGCGATCCGTTCGGGACCACGACGGTCGCAGGCTCGGGCGGGCCGGGAGGTGTCGGAGGGGGGTCGTTCGACCGGGACCTTTCCGGGATCGCGCTGGCACCGTCGGACTTCAACCTCAGTGTCGATCCCGGCATCGTGACCGAAGGGTTTGACGACGGCGACGTACTCACGGCCACGGTCACATTGAACCGCGCCGTACTCGCCGGCTCCCCGGTCACGGCTGTGATCGACTGGGGCGACGGTACGGCAACGAGCGAGGTCGTGATCACGTCGGGCACGACGGGAACGGCACCCCATCGCTACGCGGACGACGCTCCATCGGAAACCGACGCTGATTCCGTCGTCGTCACGGCCACCGGCCTCGGCAAATCGAGGACGGCGACGGCGACCGTTGCGAACGCTGATCCGACGGACCTCGAGGTGTCGGTGACGCAATCTGACGAGGGATCGACCGCCACGCTGACCGGGTCGTTCGTCGACATCGGCCTCGATGACTCACACGAGGTGACCGTCAAGTGGGGAGACGGGACGACGACAGTCGCAGACCTGCCCGTCGACGGAAGGGCGTTCGAACTGACCCACGTTTATGCCGACGACGATCCCGCCGGTACCACATTCGACACGTACTCGGTCCGAGTCGATGTCACCGATGACGACCTCGGCCTTGCGCGGGTGTGGACTGGCGCCATCGTCGACAACGTCGATCCCAGCGCTACGTCCCTCGTCGCAGTCTTCGACGATGACGACCCCGACCCGCGAGTGAAAGAGGATGGTCGATACGACTACCTCGTCACCTGGTCTGACCCGGGAGCTGAGGACCGGTACACCCTCGTGGTGAACTGGGGCGACGGCTCGCCGCTCGACGTACACACCGTCGTCGCCCCCGTCGGCACCGGCACGGCTCCGCGCACTGCGCAGATCTCGCACCGCTACCTCGACGACAACCCGACCGCCACGCCGTTCGACGACGTACCGGTGTCGGTGACCGTGGTCGACGACGACCTCGGAGTCGTGGTCGGGGAGCACTCGGTGAGTGTGTACAACGTCGAACCCCGGGTTGCCTCCGTCGGAACCGATGCCAGCCTCGGTGTCGTTGTCGCCGGTGGTGTCGTCGATGTGACGGTGCAGTACTCCGATCCGATCGCAGAGGGCGCAGGGGTCGGCGTTGTGGTCCGCGATGTTGCAGGCGACGCGCTCATCGGGACGCTCGAAGCGGTGGCTGGAAGCGAGCCACTCGTCGGCCAGCTTTCGATCTCGATCGGCTCGTGCACGGTGAACGTATTGACGAACACGAACACGTGCCCGATCCTGATCGGCAGCGCGCCCTCGGATTCGGGTATCTACACCGATGTCGCCCCCGGCGACTACGCCTTCGATCTCGTGGTCACCGACGACGACACCGGTGAGGCCCGGCTGCGCTTCAACATCACCGTGCTCCCAGAGGACGCGATGGTCTGGTATCAGGGCCCGCTGTTCGTCGCGACCGAATCGGCTGCGACTGGCTCGGCGACAGTCGAATTGCGGGCGACGATCCGTGACGTCACCTCCGTGCCGGATCATCCAGCATGGGACCCATGGCCCGGTGACATCCGCAATTCCACGATGGCGTTTAGTAACCGTGACACGTCGGCCGGGTTGTGCGCCGCCGCCGGGGTCGACGAGGTCTTCGAACCGTTCGACGTGTTCGTCGCTGCGCGAAGCATCGGAGTCGGCTCGTGCGACTGGCTCGCCGACCTCGGCGCTCGCGACGCCTTCGAGACGCAGGTGGCGACGGTGGCCGGGGGCTTCTACGTCCGTGATGAGACGACCGACGATGCCGTCGTGACGGTGGCGCGACCCCTCGCCGACTTCATCACTGGCGGAGGGTTCCTCGTGGCGTCGGACTCAGCGGGCGTGTACGCCAGCGACGACGGAACGCACGCGAACTTCGGACTGCACGTGAAATTCAACAAGAGGCTCACCAACTTGCAGGGAGGCGTCAACCTCATCGTGCGCTCGGGTGGCCGGGTCTACCAGATCAAGTCGAACTCGATGACGTCGCTCGGGATCCGGACGGTCGGCGGTTTCCCGGTCGCCGAATTCGAAACGAAGGCGAACATCACGGACGTGACCGTGGAAGGCGCTCCCGTGCCGATCGGAGGTAATTTCACGCTGCAGATGAGGATGACCGATCGTTCGGCCACCGGGGCGCAGGACTCGATCAGCTTCGCGCTCTGGGACATCCGCACGGTGAAGGGCAAGGTCGCGTCACAGCTCCTGCTCTATTCCAGCCATTGGAACGGGAACGTGACGCTGGAACAAACGATGGTCGGCGGCAACGTTATGGTCCATCGCAGCTGATCCCTCGGCCAGGTCGTGCCAGGGTCCTCGATCGGCGATGGCACGGGTTGTGAGCCACGCCGAGTGAGCAGCGTCGGTTCGCGCTCGTGAACTCAGAGCAGGCGGACGGTTCCTTGCTCGGGGTCCACCTCGACCTGAGCGCCGTGGGGGATGCGGGTCGTGGCTCCGCGGGCGCCGATCACGGCCGCCAGACCGAACTCGCGTGACACGATCGCGGCGTGGCACATCGCTCCGCCTTCCTCCACCACGAGGGCGCCGATCACTGGCAGCAACGAGTTCACCGACGGTCCGGTGAACGGCGCGATCAACACGTCCCCCGGCTCGAGCTGATCGAAGGCGAGCATCAGGTCGCGCACCACGCATGCCCGACCGCGATAGACGGTACGGCCGATTCCGATCCCGCTCACGGTGGACTTTTCTTCATCGGCCGGCGGCGGCGGCGTGGCGTCGGCGCGAAGGTTGGCCATGATCGCAGCCGTGACGCGAGCCATCGATTTCGGAAATACGGCGAGTGATGGAGCAGCTTCTGTCGCGCCGAGCAGCCGGGGTGGGGGTGTGGCCTCGATGTGGTCGCGGTCGGCAGCACGCGCGGCGAGCTCGTCGGCCGATGGTCCGCTGGCGTCGCCTGGCCCACCACTGGTCAATAGACGGTGGAGTTCGTCTGGGAACATCTCGGCGACGTGAGCGACTTCGTGAATTCCTCCGTTGGCCTGCATACGTCTCCCGGCTTCCAACAGCGCGCGCCGCACGAGTCCGCCCGGCCAATTCCAACACAGGCCGCGGATGTCTTCGCGTTGTCGGTGGCCGTAGCGTGCCTCGGTCAGCAACTCGTCGAACAGCGCACGGTGCTCGGTCGGGACGCGGCTGCGAACAGCTTCGTCGTCGGGTTCGGACACGTCGAGTTGCTCGGTCGCGCCGAGCAGGGCCGCGAGTTGCAGCGACGGCAGCTCGGCCAAGGTTGGTCGGTCGATGTCATCGCTGGTGACCGTGCGCCACATGTGTAACGCGAGCCAGGCGTCGACGGCCGTTTGGGCGTCGGAGCCGAGGGCTCGCACGTCGTCCACCGAGTGCAAGGCGGTCGTCGGCATTCCGCTCAGCCGGATGGCGCGAGCCACCGGGCCCAGCATGACAGCTGTTTCAACGGTCGCGGGTGAGCTGCCGGTGAGTAGGCCGCTTGCGTCGTTTGCGTTGATTCCCCACTCCTCACAGTGGGCCACCAGGTCGCCGGTGGGTATCAGATCGCCGCCGTGTGTCGCCAGGTTCCTGCGTGCTGATTGTTCGAAGTGCGACAGCGCGCTCGCGATGTGGGATGCCAGCTCAGCATCGTCGAGCACGCCGGGCTCTATAGCTTGCAGCGCGCGGTTTCTCGCGAGCTGGTCCGCCCGGTCGTGATCGAACCACTGATCGACCTCGTGACGCCACCGTCGTTGTGTGAACGCTTGCTCGGCAGTTTTCGCGCGGCGGCGCA
>JANOQU010000206.1:0-5816 GCA_031422355.1 Actinomycetes bacterium | reverse complement strand
TCGACCTGATCCTGTTCGGCAACGAGTCCGCTGACGCAGGCGGCTTCCAGGTAGGGGTGAGGGTCGCTCGCACGCTGGGTCGCCCGATCGTCAATGGGATCAAGTCGATCGACATCGGCGCTACACCGTCAGGTGAACTGGCCGTCACCGCCCAACGTGAGAGCACAGCAGGTTTCGAGGTCTACAACGTGGCGCTGCCGGCGGTACTCGGAGTCAAAGAGGGCCTGAATCTTCCTCGTTACCCAACGTTGCCCGGACGGCTGAAGAGCAAGAAGGCCGAAGTCACCGTGAGGACGGTCGAGCCGGTCGCCGGCGGGCTTGTCACCAACAGCTTCGACAATGCTGCCGAGGTCGTCATCGAGACGACGATGCTTGGCAGCGGCCCCGAAGCGGCGCCGGCCATCGTCGACCTGATCGAAAGGCTGGGCCTGCTATGAGCGAGACTCGCGCTGGTGAGGTGTTGGCGATCATCGAGCATGATCGTGGTGAAGTCGCCGAGACCTCGTTTCAGTCTCTCGGCCTGGCGCGGGCGCTGCTCGCGGACGGGGTCGGGTCGACGATCACTGCCGTTGTCATCGGCAACGACGCCGACCACGTGGCCGACACACTCGGTGCCTACGGCGCGTCGAGTGTCGTCGTCGTCCATCATCGAGAGCTGACCGACTACGCCCCCGAGGCATGGGGTGAAGCGGTGGCTGAGTTGATCGCCGATCGGTCTCCGCTTGCGGTGGTCGCCGCCGGCACCGATCGGGGCAATGAGGTTTTGGCTCACGCCGCAGCGATCGCCGACGTGGCGTTTGCCGCCAACGTCACCGAAATCACCCAAGGTGGCCAAGCCAGCATCTCACTGACCAGGGTCAGATGGGGTGGCAGCTTGCTCGAACGGGCGACGATGGTAAGCAGCGTGTTCGTGCTCTCCGGAGCGGTTCACGGCTTCGACGGCGACCCGTCGGCCGAGCACATCGGCTCGACGGCGGACGTTTCCGTCCACGAGGCGACGCTGTCCGAACATGCCGCTCGGACTCGAATCATCGACCGGGTCATGTTGTCGTCGGGAATCACGCTGACGACGGCTTCCGTGGTGGTCAGCGGTGGTCGTGGCGTTGGTTCCGCGGATGGGTTCGCGCCACTCAACGAACTCGCTGAATTGCTCGGAGGAGCCGTTGGCTGTAGTCGAGTCGTCACCAACAACGGTTGGCGACCGCACAGCGACCAGGTCGGCCAGACCGGTAAGCGGATTGCGCCAGAGCTCTACATTGCGTGTGGCATCTCAGGCGCAATCCAGCATTGGGTCGGGATGATGGCCAGCAAGCACGTGCTCGCGATCAATACCGACGGTGAGGCAAACATGGTCGGCAAGGCCGAGTACGCAGTCATCGGCGATCTCCACAAGATCCTTCCAGCTGTCAGCGAAGAAATCCGCCGGCGTCGCGGCTGACATGTTCGTGATGGCTGGGTTCGTGGTGGCTGGGATCGCCGCGGCTGGGGGTACAGTCCCCTCATGACAACCGACACCACTGTGGCCTGGATCGTGCAGCAAGCCGGCGTCACACCCCGCACCTTTCTTGGACCCGATGGAACCTGGGGCAGTGCGGCGACAGCACAACGATTCGAGACCGAAGAGCAAGCCCTCCTCACGGTTTGCCCCGATGGTTCGACAGGCCTGCCAATGCGACTGAACTACCACCCACACCGAAGCTTCTAGTCCTCCGGTTCTGCGCCTCTTAGCGTGCGTCGGCGATCGCCCGCCAGACCTTCTCTGCGGTGGTTGGCATGTCGATGTGCTTCACACCGAGGTGGCTGAGGGCATCGATCACAGCGGATTGAACGGCGGGGGTGCTGCCGATGGTGCCGCTTTCGCCGATTCCCTTGGCGCCGAGTGGGTTGACCGGCGTTGGCGTCTCCATATGGATGACTTCGAAGCTGGGCAACTCGGCCGCCGAGATCATTGCGTAGTCGGCCAAGTTGGACGTGATCGGATTGCCCGTTTCGTCGTAGCGGACTTCTTCGAGCAGTGCCTGGGCCGTGCCCTGGGCCACGCCGCCGTGGATCTGGCCATCGAGGAGCAGCGGGTTCAGAACCCGTCCGGCATCGTCACAGGCAACGTGGCGAATGTGGCGGACCTGCCCGGTTTCGGTGTCCACTTCGACAACGGCCACATGGGCGCCGAACGGGAACGTCGGCATGGTGGTCGCGAATGTGGTCTTCTGCTGCAAGCCCCCGTCGCCCTTCATCGCAACGGACAGATCGGCCCAGGTCTTGGAGACGGATGGAGTACCAGCAACGTGGAACGCGCCGTTGTCCATATCCAGCACGATGTCGGATTCGTCGGCTTCGAGCAGTCGGGCGGCCAGCTTGGTTGCCTGCTCGACGAGTTCGACCGCGGCTTGGTTGACGGCTGCGCCGCCGTGTTGCAGCGAGCGCGAGCCCATCGTGCCGCCGCCGACTGGAACGAGATCGGTGTCGCCCCAGACCAGTTCGATTCGGTCCATCGCTATGCCGGTCCGTTCGGCAGTGATCATCGAGAATGCCGTTGCATGACCCTGGCCGTGCGGTGACGTGCCGGTGTAGACAATCGCCCGACCGTCTTCGAGCACCTCGATCTTGGCGTCATCGCCGTACGGCGGAATGCCGCCGGTGATCTCGACATATACGCTGACGCCGATGCCGATTTGCTTGGCATCGCCGTTCGTCCGTCGGGCGGCCTGGTCGGCTCGCAACTCGCTATAGCCAGCGGCATCGAGGGCTTTGTCCATTGCGACCTCGAAATCGCCGACGTCATAGGTCTGGCCGATCGCAGTGGTGTGCGGCTCCAGGAACTTGGGAATCAGGTTGACCCGGCGCACCTCGGCGGGGTCCATGCCGATCTCCAGCGCGAACATGTCCATCGCCCGTTCGATTGCAGCGGTGGCTTCTGGCCGTCCGGCCCCGCGGTAGGCAACGATCGGTGTGGTGTTGGTGACAACGCTGGTGGTGCGGACCTCGATGTTGGGAATTGCGTAGACGCCGCTCGACATCGGGCGGGTCATGAACGGCGCAAGAATCATGCCCATGTCGGCGAAACCGCCGCAGTCCTGGATCGCATGAAGTTGGTAGTGGCTGACCTTGCCGTCACGAGTTCCGCCGATGGTGATGTATTGCAGTTGGGCGCGACCGTGGCCGAGTGCGACCATCGATTCGCTGCGTGTCTCGCGCCAGACGACCGGGCGCTCCAGTTTCTTGGAGATGACCCCGAGCAGCAACTCCTCTGCGTAGGCACCGATTTTGGCGCCGAAACCGCCACCGACGTCGGGCGTGACGATGCGAACGTCTGCGGCTTCCAACCCGTTGACGGCGACAACGGCGTCTTTGACGCCCTGAGCGTGCTGAGTGCTGATCCACTGGTGCAGCCGACCATCCGACCATGCCACGGCGGATCCGCGAACTTCCATCGGGCACGGCGCAACGCGCTGGTTCATGTATCGACCCTTGACCACGACATCGCAGTCGGCGAAGAACTCGTCGCCGGTGTTGTCGGGCATCCCGAGGACCATGGTGTCGAAGACCACGTTGCTTCCTGCACCCGCATAGATCAGGTTGGTCGACGTCATTGCAGCTTCAACATCGACGAGCACCTCGAGCGGATCGATGTCGACGATCACGGCGCCCGCTGCGTCTTCGCCCTGGACGCGAGTTTCGGACACGACAACGGCCACGCATTCTCCGACGAAGCGAACCTTGTCCGACGCGAGCAGGGTCCTGGCGACCATTGGATTGAACGGCGCCGGCGAAGGTTGTAAATCGAGACTTGCGGCGGTGTAGATCGCAATGACGCCCGGCATTGCAGATGCCTCATCGATGTCGATGGAGGTGATGGTGCCATGCGCCACCTGGCTGCGAACGTATGTGACGTGGGCTGCACCCGCGAGCATCGGCTCGTCCATGTCGTCGACGTAGGTGCCGCCGATCGTGAGAAATTTCGGATCTTCCATGCGAAGAACACGATTGCCGAGAATGCTGCCGCCCACGCGGAACCCCCTGATGACTCAGACTGTTGAAGCCCCGACCTTACCCATCAGCCGCGCCCGACACCACAGTCAGGGCACGGTGGTCGTCGCCACAACCGCTGATACGGCGGTCGCCGCGACAGCCGCGGCGGCAGCTTCGTTCTGGCGCAGCGAGACGATGGCGGTGATCACGTCGTAGGGCCATCCAGTCGGCAGGACGGCGGAATTAGACGCTGCTGGCAGCATGGTGATCCGTTGCTCGCCGGCTTCGACGTAATCGATCTCTTCCCTCGCAGCCTCTTTGATGCCGACGTCGGTCTGGAGCCGCTCGACCTCTAGTTGGAGGCGGTCGTTGGCAGCATCGAGGGTGCTGAGTTCACCGGTTCGAGTCGCAAGGTCGTCGCGCTGCTGCATCCACGACTTGATCGGCAACACGAACAGCGCGGCACCGATCGCGATCGCGATGACGACGGAGAAGAGTGCGACAACGAGACGCCCTCGTCGTTGGGGAACGAGTTGCTTGGTCCGTTCGATCGGTGTCGTGAAGTCACTGATCAATGTCGAGAGATCGTGTCGGTCGTGATCGTGGCGGTCGTGATCGTGGCGGTCCTTACGTGAACGTGTGGACCGCGTTGGAGCCACGACCTCTCGCGCCTTTGGGCGCGGGATAGTGCTCGTGCGATGTCCGTCGTTCACGAGGATCAGTTTCGCACCTCCGAGGGCGCAAACGGTGTCACCGTTGGTTGGATCGACCGCGGCCTCAGCGCAGGGGCCCGAGTGCAGCCTTGCCTCGAAACGCAGCAGACTCGCCGAGTTGCTCTTCGATTCGGAGCAACTGGTTGTATTTGGCGACGCGGTCGCTGCGGGCGGGAGCACCGGTCTTGATCTGACCGCAGTTCGTGGCGACTGCGAGATCGGCGATGGTCGAGTCCTCGGTCTCGCCGCTTCGGTGGCTCATCACACTGGTGTATGCGTGGCGAGTCGCCAATTCGACGGTGTCCAGCGTTTCGGTGAGGGTGCCGATCTGGTTGACCTTGACGAGCACGCTGTTCGCGATCCGGCGATCGATTCCCATCTGCAGCCGGGCGGTGTTGGTTACGAACAGGTCGTCGCCGACCAGTTGGATTCTCGAGCCGAGCGCCTCGGTCATCATCGCCCAGCCATCCCAGTCGTCTTCGGCCATTCCGTCCTCGATCGACACGATCGGGTAGTTGTCGACGAGGCGCACCCAGTATTCGACGAGTTCCTCGCTCGACAGAACCTTGCCTTCGCCATCCAAGTGGTAGCTGCCATTTCGGTACAACTCACTCATTGCCGGATCGAGCGCGATCGAGAGATCCTCGCCAGGGGAGTAGCCGGCCAGTTCGATCGCTTCGACGAGGGCCTTGACGGCATCTTCGTTGGTTGCCAAGTTCGGTGCGAACCCGCCCTCGTCACCCACAGATGTCGACAAGCCGCGATCATGGAAAAGCTTCTTGAGGGTGTGATACGTCTCGGTGCCCCAGCGCACCGCCTCCCGGAAGCTGGGCGCCCCGATCGGCATCACCATGAACTCCTGGAGGTCGATCGTGTTGTCGGCGTGAGCGCCGCCATTGACGACGTTCATCATCGGAACGGGCAAGACGTGAGCGTTCGGTCCGCCGACGTAGCGGTACAGCGGAAGATCCAATTCGTCGGCCGCGGCCTTGGCGACAGCCATACTGACGCCGAGGATCGCGTTGGCCCCGAGCCGTGCCTTGTTGTCGGTTCCATCGAGGTCGATCAGGACGGTGTCGATCAGTCGTTGCTCCAGTGCGTCGAGCCCGTCGAGCGCATCGGCGATCTCGCCAT
>JANOQU010000205.1:0-9525 GCA_031422355.1 Actinomycetes bacterium | reverse complement strand
CAAGTACTAGGAGCCGATCGTGACGACCATCACCAATCCCGGAATCTCCACGGCCGACATGGTGCGTACGGCGCTGACCGGCCGACGCGCCGATATACGTGGCACGGTTTTCCTGCTCAGCCTGCTCACAGCGTTGTTTCTCGCCCTCGCCGTGCTTGTCGTGCTGCTCTGGGAAGTCGTCCAGAGTGCCTTCCCAGTCTTTCGTGAGCGCGGCCTCGGAATCTTGACCTCAGACCTTGCCTCATCCCCGGACAAGGCTGGAATCGCCCAAGGCTTGTGGGGCAGTCTGATCATCGCTGCATTCGTCGTCGTCGTTGCTTTCCCGATCGGTATTGCCGCGGGCGTCTACCTCGAGGAATACGCCAAGCCGACCAAATTGACCCGCTTCATCCAAATCAACATCCGCAACCTCGCAGGTGTTCCGAGCGTCGTCTACGGCATCCTCGGGCTGTTGGTGTTCGTCAAAGCGGGCGAGCGCATCACCGGAGGCCGCAGCGTGATGGCCGCCGGCCTGACGCTGGCAGTTCTGGTCCTGCCGATCATTGTGATCACGACCGCTGAAGCGGTTCGGGCTGTGCCGAGTGGATTACGCGAAGCCGGCTTCGGCGTGGGCGCGACACGGTGGGAGACAACGCGTGATCACGTGCTTCCATTCGCTGCACCGGGAATCCTGACCGGCACAATGCTTGCCATTGCGAGGGCGATGGGTGAAGCGGCCCCGCTGGTCTTGATCGGTGCGATCACCGGCCGTCTCGCCCAGGCTAAGGATCAGGGATTCGTCGACAGTTTGCAGGACAAGTTCACCGCGCTGCCGATGACGATCTTCGGCTGGGCAAACGAGCCGAATCGGCCCGGCAAGGAAACGGGACTGACCTTTGCACAGTTGACGTCGGCCGCGATCGTCGTGCTGGTGGCTGTGGTCTTGCTGATCAACCTCGTTGCGATCGTGCTTCGCAACCGATTCGAGAAGGCACGGAGCATGTAACTCATGGATAATCTTCACGCAAGCCCGAAGGAGTCATCCACGATGACGTTTGAAGCCACACCGGAATCGCCAGCAACCGCCGCTCCGCGACCGACCGTCGAGACGGACACTGCTGCGCTCACCAACGGCAAAACGGTTTTCGAGACTCGCGATCTTTCCGTCTACTACGGCGCCTTCCGAGCGGTTCGGGACGTCAGCCTCGAGCTCCGCGAGCACGAGATCACTGCGTTCATTGGACCATCCGGGTGCGGCAAGACCACCGTGCTGCGTTGCTTCAATCGGATGAACGACCTGATTGACATCGCCCGCGTCGAGGGCACGATCAACTATCACGGTGTCAATCTGTACGATCCGCAAGTCAATGCCGTAGAGGTCCGTCGGCGGATCGGCATGGTTTTCCAGAAGCCCAATCCATTCCCGAAAAGTATCTACGACAACGTCGCCTACGGGCCGCGCCTGAGCGGGATCAAAAAGAAGGGCGACCTTGACCAGATCGTCGAGACGTCGTTGCGCGGAGCGGCGTTATGGGACGAGGTCAAGGATCGCCTGAAGGCTTCTGGCCTCGGCCTGTCGGGTGGCCAGCAGCAGCGCTTGTGCATTGCCCGGGCGATCGCAGTGGAGCCTGAAGTGATTTTGATGGACGAACCGTGCTCTGCGCTCGACCCGATCGCGACTGCTCGGATCGAAGATCTGATGCAGGAAATGAAGAAGAAGTACACGATCTTGATCGTGACCCACAACATGCAGCAAGCGGCCCGGGTCAGTGACCGGACGGCGTTCTTCACGACCGAGGTCAACACCGAAAGCGATCGTCGAACCGGCGTGCTGGTGGAGTTCAACCGCACCAAGGTGATGTTCTCGACACCGTCAGACACTCGAACCGAGCAGTACGTGACAGGGAGGTTCGGCTGATGGACGAGGAACTGCGCAAGAGTTTTCACCACGAACTCGAAGAGGTTCGGGCCGAACTTGCCCACCTCGCAGCGTTCGTGACCGAATCGATCCCGCGAGCAACGAATATCTTGCTGTCGGGGGATCTCGAAGGCGCCGACTATGTGATCAAGGCCGACGACGAGATCGACGCTCGCACACTGGACCTCGAAGAGCGCTGCATCCAGATCCTGGCGTTGCAGGCACCAGTAGCGACCGACCTCCGTCAGATTCTCGCAGCGCTGCGCATGATCGCAGAGATCGAACGGTCGGCCGACCTCGTCTGCAACATCTGTAAGGCGGCGCGTCGGATCTACGGCCACACGCTCGATCCGTCGTTGCGGGGAATCATCACTCGGATGGGTGAGCAGGCCCAGCAGTTGTACATCTCGGCGATCGAGTCCTATGTCGAGAACGACGCAGCCAAGGCGGCCGCGATCGACGACATGGACAACTACCTCGATGCCCTGCAGCGTCAGTTCGTCCAGGCGATCTTCGAAAGCCACTCAGAGGGTCACATCGATCTCCAAGTTGCTGTCCAGTTGGCTGTCGTTGCCCGGTTCTACGAGCGAATCGGAGATCACGCGGTCAACATCGGCGAGCGGGTCCGATATGTGGTCACTGGCTGGTTGCCAGAGCACAAGGGTGCAGCGCGCTACCGCAAGCAGATCGAGCAAGCCAACGCTGCCAGCGGTGTCGTCGCTTCATCCGTGACCGACTAGCGGATGGCGACCCAATGATCATTGTCTGGCTGATCGCCGGAATTGCCCTGGGCGCGTTGGTGATGTGGTTGGCCATGCGTCACTTGGCCGCTGCGGGTCCGGCCGTCGCCGCTGTCGATACGGCGTCCGCCGCGACAATCCAAACCTTGAACGCAGCGGCAGGCCGGCTTCAGGCCGCCCTCGACGCGTTGCCGATCGGTGTCATCGTTGCCGACAGCGACGGGAAAGCCGTGGTCCGCAACCGCGCATCCGATTCTGGCGGCGGAGACACACACAACGAAGTGTTGGTCCAGGCGGCCGTCCAGCATCATCTCCGCGCCGCGTTGCGTGGGGGTGAACGGTCCCAAACCGTGGAGTTGTATGGCCCGCCGCGTCGAGTCGTCGTGGTCCACGCCCAACCGCTGGGCTCAGACGGTGCCGTTGCGACAATCGAAGATGTCACAGAGCGCTCCCGATTGGACGCGGTTCGTACTGACTTCGTCGCCAACATCAGCCACGAACTCAAGACCCCGATCGGCGCACTCGCGGTACTGGCCGAGACGCTGATCGACGAGGACGATCCCGTGCTGATCAGTCGGCTTGCGAACAAGACCGTCAATGAGGCTCACCGTGTCGCCAAGATCATCGACGATCTGTTGGAACTCTCGCGGATCGAACTGAGCGGTGATTTGATGGTCACGGCCTGCAACGTCGTTTCCCTCGTCAATGAGGCATCAGCGCGTGGCAGTTACGCGGCGCAGCAGGGCAAGGTAGTCGTGCAGGTCTGCGAGATCCCCGACGGTCTGCGGGTGAATGCCGATTACGCCCAGCTTGCGTCCGCACTTGGAAACTTGGTCGACAACGCCGTCAAGTACAGCGAGACCGCTGGCAAGGTGACCGTCACGGCATACCCGGAGTCCAACGGCGTCACATTCACCGTCACAGACAGCGGCATCGGCATCCCGTCACACGACCTGGACCGCATATTCGAGCGGTTCTATCGTGTCGATCGGGCAAGAAGCCGCGGCACCGGTGGGACCGGCCTCGGTTTGTCGATCGTGCGCCATGTGGCCAGCAACCACGGCGGCGCCGTCACCGTCGAGTCCCGCGAAGGCGAAGGCTCTACATTCCGCCTCTACATCCCTGATCGGCCGGTTCCCAACCCATGAGCACGCCCACCGTATTGTTGGTCGAAGACGAAGACAGTTTCGTCGAGGCCCTGACCGTTGGTTTGAACCGAGAAGGATTCCGCGTTGTCGTCGCCCAAGACGGTGCATCGGCGTTGCAGCAGTTCGAACTCGTCAAACCCGATGTCGTCCTGCTCGATCTGATGCTTCCGCGGATCTCGGGTATCGACGTCTGCCGCGAGATCCGCAAGACATCGACCGTACCGATCATCATGGTGACGGCCAAGAGTGCCGAGATCGACATGGTGGTCGGTCTCGAAGTCGGCGCCGACGACTACATCACCAAGCCGTACAGGATCCGTGAACTCGTCGCTCGCCTGCGCGCGCTGCTTCGCCGGGCATCGATGGACGCGTCAGGAGCGGCTGGCGCGTCCTCCCACGGGGGCAGGGCAACGGATTCGCCGATGCCGACTCGCTCGCTGGTGGTCGGTGATGTCGCGCTCGATTCCGACGAACACCTCGTCACGGTCTTAGGGCAGGTGGTGAGCATGCCGTTGAAGGAGTTCGAGTTGTTGCATCTGCTGCTCAGCAATGTCGGCCGAGTGCTTCCTCGAGAACTCTTGATCGACCGAGTGTGGGGCATCGACTATGTCGGAGACACCAAGACCCTCGACGTCCACATCAAGCGGATCCGGGCCAAGATCGAGCCCGATCCCGGAAAACCGGAGCGAATCGTCACCATCCGAGGTCTTGGCTACAAGTACGAACGACCGGCACCTAGCATGCGTGCGTGAGTGACGATCTGAGGCGGGGCACCCGCGATCCGCAGCCCGTCCAACGCACGCCGATGTCGCCGCGAGCCCGTGTCCAGCGAGCCGATCTGCGGCGTCCCGATGACGAGCCATCCCGGACTCGATCAGGTCGAAGCGTCGGCGGGCACACCAATCGCTCGCCGCGGATCTCGCCATTCACCCGGCTGGCCAGGGTCCAAGCCATCAGCGCCGCCGCCGATGGTTGCCTGGCATTGGCGCTCGCGACGTCGTTGTTCCTCGGGCTGAATCCCACCGCCGCGCGCCCGAAGGTGCTGCTGTTCTTGGTGATCAGCTTCGTGCCATTCCTGGTTGTTGCACCACTGATTGGACCATTCATCGATCGGATGGCCGGTGGCCGCCGGTTGCTGATGCAAATCGTCGCCCTAGCGCGCGCAGGTGTGCTGTTACTGATGGCATTCCACCTCGACGATGTGCTGCTCTACCCGATCGCGTTCGCTGCGCTCGTGCTGCAAAAGACTCAGGGAATCTCAAAGTCTGCGCTCGTGCCGTCGGTCGTGCGACATGAGGCCGAACTCGTGGAAGCAAACTCCAAGCTCGGGCTGATTGCCGGGGTCTTCGGGTTCATCGGTGCCGCCCTCGCAGGCATCGCCAAGTTGATTTTCGATGTCGAAGGGGCGTTGATTCTGGGCAGCGTGCTCTTCATCGGCGCGTTCTTCTTTGCGTCGAAGCTGCCGAGCGAGGTGGTTGCGGCCAAGCGTGCGACGCTTGAGGAGCGAGTCGAGCTGACGGCCGCTGGGATCTCGCTCGCCGCGAGTGCAATGGCGTTGCTGAGGGCTTCGGTCGGCTTCTGCTTCTTTCTACTTGCCTTCTGGCTTCGAACCAAAGAGGCGGGAACCGCCCTGGTCGGCATCGCGATTGCAATGGTGACGGTGGGGGTGATGATCGGCAATGCTCTTGCGCCAATGCTGCGCAAGAAGGCCCACGAGGAGCCGATCTTCATCGGCGCGCTCGGTCTCACAGCGATCGGTGGAATCGGAGCGGCGCTGTTCGGGGGAGTCGTCTCGGGCATTCTTCTCGCCCTCGTCGTCAACTTCTCCGCAGCGCTCGGCCGATTGGCCTTCGACTCGCTCGTTCAGCGCGATGCTCCAGACGCCAACCAGGGGCGCGCGTTCGCTCAATTCGAGACCAAGTTCCAACTAGCCTGGGTTCTGGGCGGAATCATTCCCGTCCTGTACGGACCTGACACAGATGGCGAGGGGCCGCTCGGATTCGCGATCGTTGGCTTCATCGCGCTGTTCGCGGTTGCGTCGTATGTGCTCGGGACGCGTCGTGTCGCAGCCGGAAAGACGATCCCGGAGCCGTTCGCAAAACGAGCCAGACGTCAGCTCGCGGCTGAACTGGAGCGACGAAAGTTGAAGCGGGAAGGCACGACCCCTACTCGCGGCACCACTCGTCCATTGGACCGCCAGCTCCCTCCCCCCGCCGTTGGGCAGAAGCCATCTGCGCCGCCAGTATCAGAGGCGGTCCGGCGGGCACTGCGAGGGGACCCGCTCCGTCCTCCACAGTGACACCTACTGGCAAGGTACCGGATGACGGTCGAGCGGTTCAGCCCTCGAGCGGAAGTTCGAGGCGCGCCAGCCAGAGGCCTGGCGCGTCGAGCTCCGCTGGCGTCGGCAGGGATCCGGGCTTGTCGAGCAGTTGGTTGACACCAACTTGGCCGTCTCGTTCGAATACACCGTCGACGAAAGCTCTGCCCCGCTCGACCTGCTGGCGGGTCAGGTGCAGACCGAGCAATCGTTCGACGAAGATGTCGTCCGGCGACGATTCCACCCGGCGTCGGCGGACGGCCTCGCTGATTCTCTGGGCATCGCCGCCGATCAACCGCATCGAGACCGTGTCGACCACGACGTCGATGTAGCCAATGACCGCTGCCATCGCTGCGTCGAGTTGAGGTTTGAGCGCCGCTTGGGCCGGGCTTTCGACAGCACCGAGAAGGATTTCGGGGTCGCCCAGTGTCTTCTGGAGGGCCTGCATTGGATCGCCGCCCTCGAAATCGAGGTTGCCGAGTTTCTCGGCGACGGCTGACGGGTCTGGCTGAAACGCGCCGACATGGGAACGAACGAGTGTGCTGAGTCCTTCGCGGATGTGCGCAACCGAAAAGACCGCATGGGTGGTGAGTTCGTGAACGAGGACCCACAAACGCATCGAATCGCGGGGCAGGCTCCAGTCGTTCGCAAACGCGTCGACAGTGCCGGGCAGCAGCGACACCTGGTTGGCCTTGGTCGCGCGGGGAATCGGCAGGTCGTACTGCCCAAACGCTCGTTTTCCGAGCCGGCCCACCATGGAGCCGATCGCCATGCCGAGCATCGCCGGGGCCATCATCTGGCTGAGGCCGGCCATCATCGTCATCATCGGGTCTGACTCGGCAACCTCGTCACCGGACGGCTCAGGTCGTTTGCCGAGCGACTCGGCCAGTTCGGTGAACAGCGGCCGGTAGGCCTCGAGGGTCTGCTGTGACCAGGCCCCAGGAGTGGTTGTGATGACCTCGTAACCACTGATGTCCTGGCCGGTGACGTCGAGGACGTGTGGTTCTGCGATCTGGGCGAGATCCGCGAGCGCGAATCTGATCGACGGATCGACATTGGCCTCGGCCGCCCCGTCGGTTGCGGCCAGTTGGGCGAACTGCCGAGCCGCGTCCCAGTTCAACGGACCTTGTCCGGACAGCGCTCTGGCGAGGTCTGCGAACATCGGAAGGTCACCGAATGGGTTGTCGCCGGAAGGGCCAGCTGCCATGGTGGCGATGTTAACGTCGCAATCGTGACAACCGCAGCCGCGACGGCCGAGCCCGCGACGGTCGACGTTGCGCCGGACCCGGCCGGGTCTGACGAGCCGGCCACGACGGTGCTGGTGACGGGCTCTGAGAGCAGCCTCGGCGTGCGCGTGGTGGCGCTTCTGGCGAACCGTCGCGAGTTCCGGATCGTCCCCGGTGGAGCCGGAGTCGATGAAGGGGTCGAGGTCGCTGTGCATCTTTCCGCCGGCGATCACGACACCAGAGCGCGTCGTCGCGAGAGTGTGACCAAGGGTGCTGCCGCAATGCTGGAGGTCGCTCGCCAGCGCAACGTGAAGCACCTCGTGCTGGTTTCTTCCGCAATGGTCTACGGAGCATGGGCGAACAATCCGGTTCCGCTCACCGAGGACGCCGCACTGCGGCCAGACCTCGACTTCGTCTTCGCCCGCCAACTGGCGTCTGTCGAGCAGATGGTGGACGACTGGCGCACGAGCTCGACTGGCAGAACAGCAACGGTCTTGCGACCCGTTGCTTCGATGGCGGCCGATGGAACGTCCAGCCTTGCGCGAGCGCTGGCGGCCGGGATGGGCCAGCGATCCGGCGAGGACGATCCGGGTGCCCAGTTCCTGCATCTCGATGATCTCGCCGCAGCGGTACTGCTCGCCACGGTGCAGCGCCTCGATGGTGTCTACAACGTTGCGCCCGACGGCTGGGTTGCGAGTGACCGGGTCAGAGCCCTCGCGGGTTCGGCGCCGAAGGTGAAACTTCCCGACCGCGTCGCCGAAGTGGTCGCCCGGGTCCGCTGGCGGTTCCAGCGTGGTCCGATTCCTCCGGGGTTACGCAGCTACGTTCACTCGCCATGGCTGGTCGCCAACGATCGGCTCAAGCAGCACGGCTGGCGGCCGACTGTCACCAACGAGCAGGCCTATGTCGAAGGGACCGAAGCCAAGTGGTGGACGATGATCACCCCCAAGCGCAAGCAGGAACTTGCACTCGGGGGCATGATCGCTTCGACCATAGGTGTCATCGGCATGATCGTGGCCTTGGTGCGCCGGGCCCGGCGTCGCCGCCGGGCGGCGAACTGAGCTCGACGGTTTGCCGAGCTCTAGCACGGCGCCGCGGTAGCGATCGCTGCGTTGGCCGTTGCCCTGTTGCCCTGAATGTTCCAGACGACGGATCCGGTGTTGAAGTCGACCTGGAACGCTGGCACTGCTGCGGCTCCGGCGACGAAGAACGGGTACATCGTGGTCGGCGGGTTCAGGCCGCCCGTGACGCGGTTGGCCCGCAGCCCGGTGTTGGTCGGGCTCATCGGGATGTACAGGGTCGTCGCCAGGGCAGACGTGTTGTAGCGGAAGACCGCCGTATACCGGGGAGACGCAGCGCCGTGGTCGGTGACGCACACGACCGGCTGGATCGTTGCGTCGTTGACGTTGATCGCCATCGACACGATGTCGCCGTTACATGCCCCCAGCGCGTCGCAGACGGTCACGACAATCGTTTTGATGCCGGACTCGCTATTCGCATACGTCGCGCTGATCCGGAAAGTTCCGGCAATTTCATCGACGCTGAACGTCTCGCCCGATGCGATTCCACCCCAATTCGCAGTGACGGTGTACGGGCCGATGGGCGTCAGGTCACGGAAGAATCCCTGGAGCTCTGCGGTCCGTGTAGGGACCCCCCACCCACCAATGAACCGCTCGATGTCGACGTTCGGCCCGCTGTTCTCGGCCGCCTCGACGGTGTCGGCGACCGTGTAGCCGAAGGTTTCCGAGCGAACATTTCCGACGTTGTCGATGGCGGTGATCGTGAACGTCTTCTGGCCTGGAGTCAGGATTTCCAAACGATCGGGGACGGCGATACACGAGGCAATGCCCGAGCCGAGACCGTCGGAACAGTTGGCCGCCAGCCTCGCTGACGGCCCGTCTTGCTCCTCGGGGACCTCCGCCATTGCGACCGTTGCCCCAGATTGCGGCGAATTGATGACGGGTGGCGCCTGCCGGTCGATGCCTGACAGCCCGGCACTGATCGGGCCGAAATAGGCGCAGTTGTTGGCGATGTCGCAGACCCGGACACGGGCCGCCTGTGGGGAAGCATTGACCGTGCCGTCGGCCACGTTCGTGACCAGGTCCACAGTCGCCGCGGCGGTGCCCGACAACGGATCATTGGTTGCACACGTGATCGTGATGTTCGTCGCCCGCCATGGCGTGGCTGGCGGCGGTGG
>JANOQU010000204.1:0-7116 GCA_031422355.1 Actinomycetes bacterium | reverse complement strand
TTTCGGTACTATGTAGTACGGGAACATCGAGAGCCCGGAGAAGGGTTGGGGCTCGGTCCACAGCGCCGGCGCGTTTGTGCTCTGCGTGGCTGCGTTCGTCGGTTTCGTGATCTGGGAGCGGCGCACGCAGCACCCGATGCTCGACGTCCGCTTCTTCTCGATCCCCCGCTTCGGGGCCGGCTCGCTGGGTGTGACGTTCGCGTTCTTCTCGATGTTCTCGATGTTCTTCCTGATCTCTCAGTACTTGCAATCGGTTCGCGACTACTCCCCGCTCAAGGCCGGCTTCGCAACGCTGCCCTACGCCGTCACGATGGTCTTCGTTTCACCTCGTGCCGCCGCACTCTCCGCCAGGTTCGAGCCGCGCAAGGTGGTCCTGGCCGGCCTCTGTGTCATGCCAGTCGGCATCTTGATGTTGTCATTCGTCGACGTGTCGACGGCGTACGTGTATACCGCAGCCTCACTCGTGGTCATGGCTGCGGGGTCTGCCCTGGCTTTGCCGACGTTGTCGACCGGCATCGTGCTATCCCTGCCGATGGACAAAGCCGGAGTGGGCTCTGCGGTCAACGACACCACTCGCGAGGTCGGCGGTGCCGTTGGCATCGCGGTCATCGGCAGCATCCTTGCGTCGCAGTATCGCAGCGGTATCAAGTCGACCTTGGTTGGTTTGCCGCCAGAGATCTCCGACATCGCCAGCGGCGGGGTGAGCGCGCTTGCCGGCTTCGCAAAGGCTGCGCCGAATACCCCCGGACTTGCAGAGCTACTCGGGGTGGCGCGGTCATCCTTCGTCGACGGAATGCAGATCGGATTGCGAGTATCCGCGGCCATCGCCGCGCTTGTTGCGATCGCTATCTGGCGTTGGTACCCCACGGGCCAGCTTCGACCGATGGGCAAGGCTGACGAAAGGGTCTCGTCGGCCGCTTCGTAGTTTCAGGCAAGAAAGTCGGCGAGAGCTTGTTCCAACCGAGCGATGCGGGCTTCCATCTCCGCGACGCGATCAGCGAGACCACCGGCGGGGGCCACAGCGACGTGGCGCGGCGCCTGCTCTGCTTCGTCGGCCAACAATTGCTGCCAACGCAGCTCCTTCTGGCCGATCGAACGTTCCAATTGGACCACCATTGGCTGATCGTCAAAGGAGGAACTGGGCGCGCAGAGATCGCGGAGCACGACCTCGACCTCGTCGAGCGACGAAAAGGAATACTGCCGCTCACAGCGAATCTTCAGCTCGTTTGTCGTCTGCGGACCGCGAAGCAGCAGGACGGCCATCAACGCCGCCTGTTCGGGCGACCAGCGGAAGTTCTCGTCGGCAACCTGGCGGTACCGAGTGACGCTGCGCCCATGGCTTGGATGGACCAACCGCGCCAAGCCAGCGACCTTCATCGTCGAAATCGCAGCCTCCGCATCGTGTGACTCCACGGTCATCACCGGATCCCGTGAGGTCGACTGATTGCACGCCATCACCAAGGCATTCAACGTCAGCGGGTATTGATCTGGTGTTGTCCGTTCCTTCTCGAGCAAGCACCCGAGAACTCGACCTTCGATGACGCTGAGCATCCCCCGAGGCTAGCAACGACCCAGTCCGCGGTTCCGATGGCCAGTATCTGACGACACGTCAGATACTGTGAAATCTTCTGAAGGGGGAAGACATGACCGACGAACGCCCGAAGACGTCGACGCGAGATCATCAGGTTCTGCGTCGCCAACTCACGTCGTGGCTCGGTGGCAAGTTGGCGAACCCGACGATCACCGAGTTCACCGTCCCCGGAACCAACGGCATGTCGAGTGAGACGATCCTGTTCGACGCGGAATGGGACAACGATGACGGAGGTCGCGCACGCGATCGATTCGTCCTTCGACTCCCCCCAGAATCCACCGCGGAGCCCGTGTTTCCGGTCTACGACATGCCGCGCCAGTTCAACGCGATGAGACTCGTCGCGGCGCGCACCGATGTTGCGATTCCGCCGACGATCTGGCTGGAGACCGACCCCGATCCGCTGGGTGCAGCGTTCTTCGTGATGGGCCGAATCGACGGCGTGGTGCCACCAGATGTCATGCCATACACGTTCGGCGACAACTGGTTCTACGACGCCGGCCCTGCCGACCAGACCAAGCTGCAACGAGCATCCGTCGAGGTTCTCGCCAAGATTCACACCATCAAGGCAACGGATGCAGATGCCGCTTTCCTGGTGATCGATGCCGAGGGTGAAACCTCGCTACGCCGCCACGTCAGCGACCAACGCAACTTCTACGAATGGGTCGCCAGCGATGGTGTCCGGTCGCCGCTGATCGAATCGGCCTTCCGCTGGCTCGATGACAACTGGCCGGCTGCCGAGGGCGACGCCGTTGTCAGTTGGGGAGACGCGCGGGTCGGCAACATGATGTATCGCGACTTCGAGCCCGTCGCCGTTCTCGATTGGGAGATGGCAGGTCACGGACCACGTGAGATCGACCTCGCGTGGATGATTTTCATCCATCGATTTTTTCAGGACCTCACCGACCAATACGGCATGCCCGGACTGCCCGATTTCATGCGAACCGCGGATGTCTGCGAACAGTACGAGCAACTCACCGGCGTCGCGCCGAGCGACATGCAATGGTTCATCCTGTACGCGGCCCTTCGGCATGCGATCGTGATGTTCCGAATCACTCGGCGCCAGATCCTGTTCGGCGAAGCCGTGATGCCCGAGAACCCGGATCACGCCTTCATCCACCATCCGACCGTGACCGCAATGCTCGATGGTTCGTATTGGGCCAAGCTCTGACCGCGGGTCCTGCGGCGGCTCGTCGCCGTCAGCGGGGCTGTGCTTGGACTTCGATGTACTGATCAACCGGTACGTTCGCGGCGAAGAAATCGGCAAGCAGCGACGGTGTCATGTTGAACAGTGATTCGTAACGGTCGTAGTAGTCGGCGGCCGTTTCGCCGACGCCCGTGTGGCTGCCCAACAACACGCCGACCAGTTCGCTGTTGTTGATCAAATACTGCTCCTGAATGATCGCCACTGCCGCGTCGAACTCTTCGGCCGTTGGCCCGTTCGCGACGATCTCGGCGATCTCCTCGGTGACGACGGCCGAGATCGGCTCGACCTGATCGGGTGCCGAAGTGACGTCGATGGAGAGTTCGAGTGTGCTCGGTGCGCCGACCGGAGACGGAATCAAATCGAACGATGCCGATGGCGAATAGGAATCGCCCAAGTCTTCTCGAATTCTGTTGAGGATCCGGCTCGAGATCACCTCGGTTGCGAGATCGGCGAGTACCCGGGTGTCGACACCCGGGTCCACCGGCGCGCTGTACCAACGAAGCAAGGTTCCGCGCTCGCCGGTACCGGCGTTGATCGTCTCGGTGACGATGGCCGGCGGCGGCGGAGGGACGATGTCGAGCGGCGGCTCCTCCCGCGCTGTCGCGACGAGATTGCCAAGGTAGACGCGAGCCAACGCAGTCACGTCGTCGATTGCGAAATCCCCCGCAATTGCGAACGTCCAACCTGTCGCATTGCCGAACGCAGTGCGCCACACCCGCTCGACCGAGGCGAGATCGACCGACTCTGCGTCGGCAGTTGTGAGTTGGTAGCGGAACCGAGGGTCGTCCCCGTAGCGGGCTCGATACAAAGCGTCATATGCCGCAGTCGTTTGATCCGCCGTGGGATCATTTGCCTCTGAACGAGTGCGCTCGAGCACGTTCTCGAGTGCCACCGGATCAAATCGTGGGTTCGTCATGTAGAGGTAGATCAGCTGAAACAGTGATTCGATGTCGTCGGTCGCTGCGAACCCGTCGAGACCATCTGACGAAGGGCCGATCGAGGGATACAGCTCGGCCGTCGACCCGGCGAGCAATTGATTGAGCTGGGACTGGGTGAAGGTGGCCAACCCGCCAGTGGTCACCACATCGGCAGCGACGCGACCATCGATCACGTCGTCGGCAGCGACATTGGCGAGGCCGCCGATGCTCTGCGCGCTCAGAGTCAATTGGCCCTCCACGATCGGAGACGGGTTGAGGATCAGTGTGACGCCGTTCGCGAACTCCAGTTGCACTGGATCGATGAACACGCCGTCGTAAGCGGGCAGCACTTCTGTAGCTGTCTCCGTGATTGCACTCGGGGGAACCACGAGCGGTCCCGTGACCGGCTCAGTCGCTGGTCGCTGGTTGATTGAACGGCCTGGAAGCGAAGCAATGGCTGCGGCGAGTCCGTCGACTGTTGGCAGGGATTGGACGTCGCTCTCGGGACCGATCGCCATCACATGCGGCGCCGACGTGCTCCATCGTTGCTCGAACCGAGCGTTGACCTGTTCCACGGTGACGGAATCCAGAATGAACGTGGAGAGGTCGAACGCGGCCTGCTCGGTCAAGACAGGCGTACCGACGAGGAAGCTGTCGACATACGTATCGGCATAGTCGGCGTCCTGGCGAGTGTCACGCCCGGCAAATACGGAGTCGACCGAGGATCGAAATTGGCCGACGACACGCTGCAGTTCACCGGCATCGAATCCGAAGCGGTGGACTCGTTCGAACTCATCGAGGAGGGCATCGGTCGCGCCGAGGCCCTCGCCCGACTTGGCGACGACAACGATGCTCGGCGCGTCCAGAGCTCGAACGAAGCTGTCGTTGTCGACGTAGGCGTCATCGAACGGTGCACTGCCGAGGGTTGCGTCGTCCCCGAGTCGGTTGGCAATCATCTGAAAGACCAACCCATCGAGCGTGGTCTGGCGGACGGCCTCGAGGCCCACGGCCGTCGCAACGGTCGGAAGGGCCAACTCGACGGCGGTGCGTGTCACGTCCGGATCAGCGACAAGGCCGGTGAGCGGCGACGTCGAAGGGGTGATCGGCAACGGCTCAGCCGGTGGATTCGATCCTCTCGACACCGCCGGGTCGAACCGGGCTGCGATTCCGGCGGCGACCTCGTCGACATCGATTGCGCCGATCACGACGATTGCCGCGTTGTCGGGTCGATACCAGTCGTCGTAGAACCGACGCAACAGCTCTGGCGTCATCGCCTCGATTGACTCCGAGGTCCCGATCGGCGAGTGTCCGTCGTACACGGATCCGCCGAGGAACATCTGCTGAAAGGCCTGCTGGATGCGCCCACCGCTGCTCTCCTGGCGCGTCCGCCACTCGTCGAGAACGACGCCGCGCTCGTTGACGACCTCGTCCGGGTCGAGCGTTGCAGCCGACAACCATTCGGCCAGAACATCCAGACCCGTCTCGAGTGACGAACCGTCGTTGGTGGGAACATTCAACTCGTAGACCGTCTCGTCGTAGCTGGTGTACGCGTTGACATCCGCGCCGAACTGGGCGCCGGTGTTCCGCAGGACGTCGATCAGTTCGTTCTTCGGGAACGAGGCGGTTCCGTTGAAGAGCATGTGCTCGAGAAAGTGGGCGACGCCTGACTGATCGGCCTGCTCGCGGCCGGATCCGGCGTCGATTGCAAGCCGGAGTTGAGCGGACCCACCAGGGTTGTCGTTGCTGCGGACGAAGTACGTCAGTCCATTCGCAAGCACGCCGGTGCGAACATTCGGATCACCGATCTCGATGGAAGGAAGTGGGGGCAGGTCACCAGGGGGCACCGGGTTGGTGCCGGGCGGGCCGACAGTCGTTGTCGACTCAGGCGAGTCCCGCTGGGCCGAACTGGTTCGGCTGACGTCGGGGCCGGTCGTACACGCTGCGGCGAACAGGCCACAGCAAGCCAGCGCCACGATCAATTTCTGCCCCATGTCTCAACCCTACGATGCAGCGATGGTGCACGACTTCACCCGTCGGGTCACAGACGCAGTCGACCCGACGCGAAGGTGGCGTGAATCAACGGCACGCCAGGGCGATACACGAGGTGGAGATGGTTCGGCGCGTCAAGCACGACGATGTCGGCGGGGCCGCCCACACGGATCCGGCCGACGTCGTCACGCCGCAGCGCCGCGGCACCCCCGATCGTTGCCGCCTGCAATGCTTCATCAGCGGTCATCCCCATGTCCCGCACGGCGAGCGCAATGCAGAAGCTCATCGAGGTGGTGTTGCTGGAACCAGGGTTGCAGTTCGTTGCCAGCGCGACGCTGACCCCGGCGTCGATCAAGCGACGGGCATCTGGGTATGGCTGGCGGGTTGAAAAGTCTGAGGCCGGCAGCAGAGTCGCCACCGTCGAACTGCCGGCAAGGGCATCGACATCACTGTCGGCCAAGTGGGTGCAATGATCGGCAGACGCGCAGCCCATCTCGACAGCAAGCGCGACGCCTGGCCCCCGGCCGAGTTGGTTGGCATGGATCTTGGGGATCAGACCAGCTGCGACTCCGGCTCGAAGTACTTCTCTGCTTTGATCGCCATCGAACGCGCCGACCTCGCAGAAGACGTCGACGAACCGCGCATCGGGTGCTGCCGCTGCCAACATCTCTCCGCACACCAGCGAGACGTAGTCGTCGGTTCTCCCTGCGAACTCGGTGGGTACGACGTGGGCGCCGAGAAATGTGGTGTCTGCCGTGAATTGGCGAGCGAGCCGCAACGACCTCGCCTCGGCGGCCGGTGTCAAGCCGTAACCCGACTTGATCTCGATCGTGGTGATTCCGGCTCGGTAGGCCTCCGCCCGACGATTGCCGACGACGAGACGTAGCTCGTCGTCATCCGCCGCGGCCGTTGCCAACACCGTGTCGCGAATCCCGCCGGCCGCATATGCAGCGCCGGCCATCCGGGCTGCGAACTCTTCGGACCGATCCCCTGCGAACACCAAGTGTGAGTGGCTGTCGACGAAGCCGGGAATCACACATCGCCGTTCGGCATCGATCCGCTGGTCAGCAATCTGTCCAGCCGGTCCGACAGACAGCACGGCGAGATCATCGAACACAACCGACGCATTGCGAAGCAACCCGAGCGGTCCGTCGCCGGTCGTTGGATCGTTCGTCACCAACAAGCTGATGTTGTCGATGACCGTCGTCGAGTTCATGGCTGATCACCGAATACGGCATCGATCGACGACCGCAACAGTGTCGCGACGTCGATGCTCGTATGGCGCCCGGCGCTCACCACAGTTCGACCGCCGACGATCACGTTGTGCACGTCCGCCGCTGTCGCGGCGAAGACGATCGCGTCTGTGGCGGCTGCAGCGGGCATGCCAGCAAGACGAACACTGTCGAAAGAAACCG
>JANOQU010000203.1:0-6427 GCA_031422355.1 Actinomycetes bacterium | reverse complement strand
GCTGCAAACTCTTGCAAGCACTGTGCGAACGAAAGTTCTCAGGGTCGAAAACGACCTTAGAGAGGGCAGAACCGTTCGCGAAACTGGTTCGGGGTTAGACGGTGCGTTCGGGGTTGGGGGCGGTGGGGTGTTATTCCCAGCGGAACAGGCGGGTGGCGAGCAGTGGCATGGTGATCGCCCAGGCGTCAGAATCAGCCAGGACGTACCCGGGCGGACACCACCGCCTGCCAATGAATCGCGCAAGACATCGGCGAGGGCACCCGACGGCAGTGCCTTGGCGATCGCCGAAATCGGGCCGGGAAGTTTGGCGAACGGAATCACCATTCCACCGAGAAGGAGGAGGACGAGATAGAGCCCGTTCTGGGCGGCAAGATTGATCTCGCCGCGGAGCCGACCAGCGAGGGAGAGTCCGATCCCGGCGAACGCGACTGTGCCGAGGACGACCGCAGCGAGAGCCGCGAGCCAATTCGGGCCGGACGGGCTCCAGCCAAGTGCGAACGCAACCGGGATGAGGAGCGCGAACTGGACCAGTTCGACGACGACGACGGAAATGATCTTGGCTGCGATCAGTCGGCCTCGGCCGAGTGGCGTCGTGGCAAGCCGTTTGAGCACCTTGTAGGTCCGCTCGAATCCAGTGCCGATGCCAAGGCTGACCATCGCCGACGACATCACTGCCAGACCGAGGATGCCGGGGGCAAGGAAGTCGACGGGGTCAGGGGTCCCGGTCGGCAGAACGTCGACGACGCTGAAGAAAACCAGCAGCATCACCGGGATGATCAGGGTCAACAGCAGTTGCTCACTGTTTCGCAGCGTCGTCGATACCTCGTGGCGAAGTTGCGCCCGGAGCGGGCTCACGATTCACCGGCCGATGAACGGTTGGTCAGGCGGAGGAATACGTCCTCGAGCCGTTGGTGGCCGGCGCGGAGGTCCGCCAGCGGATGGCCGTTGTCGGCGAGCCACGCAGATACTGCAGCGACATGGCTTGCGTCGCCATCCACCACGTATTCGCCGACGTCACCCGTCCGGCAACGGAGTCCAACGGAATCTCCGAGGGCACCGACGTCGATGGAGTCAGCGCTACGGAAACGGATCTCGTCGTGTCCCGTTCGAAGCGAGTCGAGCGAGCCATTCGCCACGACTCGACCACGGTCGAAGATCACAACGTGATCGGCGACCTTCTCGGCCTCGTCAAGTTCGTGGGTGGCGAGAACGACGGCGCATCCGCGCGCGGCGAGATCGCGAACGATCGTGCGGATCATCTGTCGGCCCGTGATGTCGACCCCCGACGTGGGTTCGTCGAGAAACACCACCTCCGGCTCTCCGGCCAGCGCAAGCGCTAACGACAACCGCTGCTTCTCCCCGCCAGACAACTTTCGGTAGCTGGATCGAGACCGCTCGCTGAGTCCAACTCGATCGAGCAGGTCATTCGGCAGCACCCCTTTGCCGTAGAGGTCGCAGTAGAGGCGGACAACGTCAGCGACCCGTGCGGATGGCGAGACCCCGCCTTCTTGCAGCATCACTCCCATCCGAGCACTGAGTAGGGTCTGCTGGCGAAACGGTTCCATCCCGAGCACGGTCGCCGTTCCCGACGTAGCCCGGCGGTATCCCTCGCAGACCTCGATCGTGCTTGTCTTGCCCGCACCGTTGGGGCCGAGGACGGCAGTCACCTCGCCAGCGGCGGCACTGAACGAGACTCGATCGACCGCCACGAGGTCGTCGTAGCGCACCACCAGATCCTCGACGACGACAGGGTCCACCACGGATCCTCACGCTATCGCTGGCTCTGTCGGCGTATTCATTCCAGTCGTGGCATGGGTCGCCAGTAGCCTGACGAACCGTGATCGATGTTCGACTGCTCCGTACCGATCCTGATGGTGTGCGCGCTGCGCTCGGCCGCCGGGGAAACCCTGAGATCGTCGAACAACTCGATCAGGCGTCCGGCCTCGATTCGCGATTGCGTGAGATCACGGCTGAGCGTGACGAGATTCGCCGACAGGTGAACGAGCTCAGCAAAGAGGTCGGCCAGCTGCGAAAGGCGTCGGATCACGAGGCTGCAGAGCACGCAATGGCGGCCAGCCGTACGCTCGGCGACACCGAACGCACGCTTGCGACCGAACACGACACGGTCTCTGAAAAGCTACGCCACGTGCTGTTGCGGATTCCGAACCTGCCTCATCCCGACGCACCCAATGGTGCCGGAGAAGACGACAACCCGCTCGTCAAGGGTCCGGTCAACATGCCGCCGTCCTTCGCCGATCATCAGCGCGTCCCGCACTGGGAAACGGCGGCAGCGCTCGGCATCCTCGACAACGAGCGGGCGACCAAGATCAGCGGGGCGATGTTTACGATGCAGCGCGGTCTCGGAGCGACGATGGCGCGTGCGTTGTGTCAATTGGCGCTCGACAACAACGCCGACGCGTTTGAAGAGGTGCGCCCGCCGACGTTGGTCACCACCGCAACCCTCACTGCGACGGGCCAGCTTCCCAAGTTCGCCGACGACGCTTACTCGATCGAACGAGATGACCTGTGGGCGATCCCGACAGCCGAAGTTCCACTCACCTCGCTGTATGCCGGCGAGGTTCTCGACGAAGCGAATCTCCCCGCGCTGATGATGGCCCAGACCTCTTGCTTTCGTCGCGAGGCAGGTTCCGCTGGGCGCGACACCCGCGGCATGCTGCGGACCCATGAATTCGACAAGGTCGAGATCCTTGCGGTCGCGACGCCCGAGCAGGCAGCAGCACTTCTCGAAGAGATGGTCGCCAGGGCCGAACGAACGATCGCGTCCCTCGGTATGCCGTACCGGATCATCGAGATCTGTACGGGCGATATGGGTCAGAGCCACTACCGCTCGTTCGACATCGAGGTCTATGCGCCGGGCTGCGACAAATGGCTCGAGGTCAGCTCGATCAGCTGGTTCAGCGACTACCAGGCCCGCCGAGCAGACATCCGCTTCCGGCGGACTGACACGCCGGATGGGAAAGCGAAGGGCACCGTGATCGCCCATACTCTCAACGGCTCGGCGCTGGCAGTTCCCCGGGTTTGGGCGGCGATCATCGAGAACTTCCGCCAGCCCGACGGCAGCGTGGCAATCCCAGCGGTGCTTCATCCGTACATGCGTGGCGCGACCGTGATCAACCCGAAATGACCGCGGAAGCCAAATGACCGATTCGTTTCGCGATCGACGGGTCCAGTACGAGACCGCTGGGCTGGACCGAAGCGATCTGACCGATGATCCGTTCTCTCAGTGGCAACGATGGTATGACCAGGCCGTCGAGGCTGGCTGCGTCGAGCCGAACGCAATGGTGGTCTCGACCGTCGATGCCGAAGGATCGCCCGACAGTCGTTACGTTCTGGCTCGGGACGTGACGCCGGCTGGCTTCGTCTTCTACACCAACTACGACTCGGCCAAGAGCGCTGCGATCGGCGGATGGCCGCGAGTCTCGGCGTTGTTTACATGGCTACAGCTGCATCGCCAGATGAAGATTCGAGGAGTCGCCGCAAGGATCACCGACCAGGAATCGGACGCATACTTCGCCAGTCGGCCACGTTCGTCGCAAATCGGGGCTTGGGCCTCCCCGCAATCGCAAGTGTTGTCCGACCGGGACGAACTGGAGTCACGGGTCGCGGAGGTCGAGGCCCGATTCGACGGAATCGCAGCCATTCCTCGGCCAGCGAACTGGGGCGGTTGGCGGATCGATCTCGTCGAAGCAGAGTTCTGGCAGGGTCGGCCGAGCCGACTCCATGATCGCTTCCGCTACCGGCGCGATACAACGATCAGCGACCTTGGCGGCGGCTGGATCATCGAGCGACTCGCTCCGTAGCCGGTGCTCGTTTCGGCATCAGAGCGGCCAAGCGGTAGCGGCCTCAGCGAGGGCAGTGATCAGCGACTCAGTGTGTGGGGTCAGGCCGGGGCCCTCCCAGTCCCACCAAAGCGGGCTGGATCCGCGCACGCGTGGTGGCAGTTCGATCTGGACTCCCTGGTTCCGAGGCAGGTTGACCGGATTGGCGAGATGCTGGCCGCGCAGGTCCGACGGGATTTCTTCGAGGTCAGTTCTGATGTCGTAGGCGGGGAGGTGCCGCTGCAGAAACGGTCCGACATGCGTCGCGAGCGCTCGGTTGCGGCCCCCGAGCAACAGCGATGTGAACATCGTCTGGCGCCCGTAGCCGTGCACCGTGACGACCACGTCGACGTGCTCGATGAACGCCGCCATCGCGGGTGAATCAGTCGGGCTCAGCTTGTGCGACGGGATGTGCCATTGCAGGTCGTGGGGTTGGAGGACCCCGTAGTAGCTGGACCCGCTGCGCTCGGCCGCGGCTGCGGCGATGACATCGGTCATTTCCTCCAGCGACCCGCCGTGGAATGCCATGAAGCCGAATGTGGACCGCAGGTCGCATTCCTCGCGGACGCCGGCGTGGGCGAGAAGTTCGGCGAGCATCAGGACTCGATCAGGGATTCGGTCTGGGGCACGGTTGCGGACTCGGGCCGTGATCGGTCGCGCTGTCGGCTGAACACGACATACGCAACTGCTGCGACAACGGGGATGGAGAGAATGAGCAACAGATTCCACACACCCAGCCGGTTGAAGAGGTTGACGAGGTCGGCCTGCCAACCCTCGACCCGGCTCGTGAGACCGTCGGTGCCACGCTCGCTGATGCCGCCATACCAGTACCACATGAGGTACAAGCCGGTTGCCATGATGAACGCAGCCGCAAGCTTGTCCATGTACCGCAATGAGCTGCGAAGAACGCGGAGCAGACCCCCGCTCGCGAACGCAAGCGTGACCGTGAGTGCGGTCACGATCAGGGCCATGCCCACGCCGTACAGAGTGACAGCGATGGTGCCGCTGACGAAACCGGCCGTCGAGAACGTTCCGAGAACAACCGTGATCAGGCTGCCGATCGTGCAACCAATCGAGGCAACGGCGTAGGCGACGCCGAAGCCGAACATCGACCTGAATGTCTGGGTTCTCTCTTTGCCGGCTCCCATCTGCGGCGAAGCGAACGGCGGCTTCCAACCAGCGAGCATGAAGCAACCGAGCACGACCAATGCAATACCGATCACGAAGCCCGCATACTTCGCGTTCTCCTCGATCACCGATGTGAACAAACGCGAGATAATGCCGACGATGACGAAGATCGAGATGAATCCGGCCGACGTCGCCGCGCTGACGAGCAGCGCCCGCTGCAGGCTTGCGCGTTGGGTGCCCGGCCGAGACCCTTCGAGGCCGAGGAAGTACATCAGGTAGGCCGGCAGCATCACGAAGCCACATGGATTCACCGCGGCGAAGATGCCGAGGGTGAAGCTGAACGCGAAGTAGCCGTCGATCACGTCAGCCGCTCAGCAACGTGTCGGTGATGGTGGTGCGAATTGTGTCGAGCGATAACTCGATACCTTTTTGGGCGACGATCGTGCCGTCGCTGGCAACGAACAGCGTGTACGGAAAGCCGCTGATACCCAGCGCGACCAGGAAATCTCCGTTCGGGTCACTGAGCGTTTCGTAGTTCACGCCGTACTTCTCGGCGAACGAGCGGGCCTCGTCGGCTGTATCCCCACCGGAGTTGACGCCGACGAATCGGACGGACTCGCCGAACTCGTCGTGGGCCGCCGCGAGCGCCGGCAGTTCGCGGGTGCACGGGATGCAACTGGTGGTCCAGACATTGATGACCAATGGCTGTCCGGTGAGCGTGGTGGTCGAGATCTCGTTGCCGTTGCGGTCGCGTAGCTTGACGTCGGCAAGCGGTGTTCCCTCGACCCGGGCGTTGGTCTCGATACCCGGCTCGGCGTAGACACCGCTGGATGTGATCGTGACATCGTCTTGCGCCGTGCTTGGCGCAGCGTTCTCAGAGTCATCCGACCGACTCAGCGCGAATCCGCCGCCGATACTGATACCGACGGCTGCGGCCAGCGAGCCGATCAGGACACGGGTGTTGACGGCCACGGTTGCCAGGATACGGGCTCGGACCGGGGGTCGCTCTTCACCACGGGGGCTGGCCGAGCCTGCGACGGGGGGTTCGCAGGCGCTGGCACAAGCACACAACCGTGGGGGCGTTGCCCCGGTCCGAGATCTACAACACCGTTGCATCGGTGTTGATTCCCGTGGAGCGGCCGGGCCGCTGCGGCCGAACCGCTGCGGGTGACCGTCAGGCCACCCGCACCGGAACGGCGATCGCGTCCTCGTTGATGACAACGAGTGGGCGAGGATGCTTCGGCGGACGGCCTCGCGGCCGCTTGTTGACGACGATCCTGCCGGTTTCGAGCAGCTCACCGCCCCATACGCCCCACGGCTCGGCGCGCTCCAGTGCTGCCTCGAGGCAGGCCACCGAGAGCGGGCACTTGCCGCAGATTGCTTTGGCGCGGGCCGTATCGATCGCCTCGTCGGAGAAGAACAGGTGCGTGAGCGTGCCGTTGCCGTCGCGGCAGCGAGCC
>JANOQU010000202.1:0-3679 GCA_031422355.1 Actinomycetes bacterium | reverse complement strand
GTCAACTCCGAGACGCCAGCGAGGTCCTCTGACGACAGACGCTCTGGGATCACGTGGAACCCGAGGACGGTGGTGAGCAGGCCTGACGGATCGGCGAGCGCTGCTTCCAGGGTTGCTGCGTCCAGGTTGGCAAAGGCACAGTCGGTCGGGGCGAAGACCGTGAGGGCCTCGGCACCATTCAGCGTGTCGCCGAGACCAGCAGCGGTCACAGCCGCAACCAGCGTCGTCAGGACCGGGTTGTTCGAGGCCGCGGTTGCCACCGGATCGTCGGCCATGCCCTCGAGCGTGCCGGCTTCGGCTCCACCCTGAACCGCAGCGACAAGCGAGTCGGTGTCGCAGATCTCCGACGATGGTGTGGCCTCGGCGGGTGCGTCGGTCTCTGCCGGTGCATCGGTTTCGGCGGGGGCAGCGGTCGCTGCGGGGGCAGCGGTCGATGCCGTTGTTGCAGCGGTATCTGCATCGTCGCTACCGCACGCAGCGGCAACGAGCGAGAGTGAGGCGAGGACGAGAACGCCCCGTGCCAGTCGTGTTGACTTCATTGTTGTGACCCTTTCAAAGGCTGTGAGTGAGGATTCGGGTTCTTGCTGTTGGTTGGAGGGATTGTTTGGACTTCGCCACGGTTCACGCTGAGCCGGTGCATTTCACGGCCGCCGAATTCGACGGCCGAGATCTTGTGGTGGTTTCTGGTCAAGGCCGCTCATGCGTCGTTGACCTGGACGAGGATGGACATCCATCCGCTGGCACCATTGGGGAAGGGGTCGGCACGCTCATCGGTCTGAACGTTGCCGTTGGCGTCGGTGGCCTTGACCGTGATTCGGTGACGACCCGGCGTTGCGCCTTCCCAAGCCATCGACCACAACCGCCATGTGTGGACGTTGAGTTCGTCGGCGAGAGTCGCCTCAGTGAAGTCGCCGTCGTCGATCTGAACCTCGACCTTGGAGATACCGACTGTCTGAGCCCATGCAACGCCGCCGATGTTCACCGTTCCCGGTGTCAGCTTGGCGAGGGTACGGGGTGTGTCGATCCGGGCCATCGTCTTGATCGGGGCCTTGTCGTCCCAGCCACGCTCCACCCAGTAGGCGTCGAACTTGTCGAACGTCGTGACCTCGAACTCGGTGATCCACTTGGTGGCGGAAACGTATCCGTAGATGCCAGACACGATGACCCGAGCGGGAAAGCCGTGCTCCAATGGAAGCGGCTCGCCATTCATTCCGATTGCCAGCAGTGCGGGACGACCATCGTCGAGGGTTTCGATCGGAAAGCCCGACGTCCAGCCGTCGATTGATCGTCCGACGAGTTGGTCGGCTGCTGGATCGATCCCGGCTTCGTCGAGAAGTTCCTTCAACGGAACGCCCAGCCACCGTGCATTGCCAAGCAGGTCGCCACCGACGGTGTTGGAAACACAGGTCAGCGTGATGTCTTCCTCGACCAGCTTGCGCTTGAGGAGATCGTCGTAGGTGAAGGTGACCTCGCGCTCCACCATTCCATGGATACGCAATTTCCAGTCGTTGGCGATCACCTGGGGCACTTCGACCGCCGTATCGATCCGGTAGAAGTCAGCGTTGGCGGTATAGAACGGACTGATGCCGGCCACGTCGAGTGAGACGCCTGCTGGAGCAGTGGGCAGTGGATCCTGCGATGGCGGCAACACGATGTCAGCGCGCGATCCGGCGGCGCTGAAGCGGGTCCGCAGCGCCCGACCGCCAGCGGCTGCTGCGGCACCGACCACGGCCACAGCCGCAGCTGACGCCATGAACATCCGGCGTGTTCCAGAGGACTGCAGAGTCGACGAAACCGGGACGACGTCCGTATCCGACTCCTCAACTGATTGGGGTCCGTCGTCGGCCTGACTCACGGGATCGGTCACCTTCGTCTTTGCAACCGGAGCGCGACGCAGCAGCAGAGAGAGCGCACCCACGCCGGCGCCACCTGCGGCCAGGCTGGGGATGACGCCCGACAGCGACGACGTCGATGCATGCTGGCTGCCCCAGACGCCGACGAGGGCGAAGGCGACGAAACCGCTCATTGCGATGAGCGGCCGCCGGCGGGCGACGAGACCGAGAATCGTTGCGAACACGATGCTCATCACGAGAATGCCGACGATCAGTGCGATCTTGTCGTTCTTGCCGAACTGTTCGATCGCGAAGTCCTTGACCGAGTTGGGCACCCGCTCGATGACGGCGTCGGCGACACCGACAACTGGGGACTTCCAGGTGCTGACGAAGCTGCCGACCAACTCGCCGACTCCAAGCGCCGCAACGCCGGCCACGAGGCCAGTTGCGATCGCCGAAGTGCGTGTCGGTCGGGCCGAGGCTGCGTACATGGACAGTGTTCGGCGCAGTGGCCGTTTTGGTTTGTGTCAGGCTATATGACGATTTTCACTCATCCAACGAATTGTCGACTCCGTAGCCGCCGCATCACTCGCGGCATCGACCGTCCAGCGGGTTGCGAGCACTATCGTCGGCCAATCATGCGTGCCCTCGTCGTTCTCTGTCACCCAGCGGAACAGAGCTTCACTCGGTCGTGCGCCGAAGCCGCCATGCGAGGGCTCGAGCGCGGCGGCCACGAGGTCGAGGTTCTTGACTTGTATGCAATGGGATTCCAACCGGTGATGACGGCCGACGACCACAGCGCATATCACAGCGAGACTCCTGCGGTCGATCCCCTGGTGGCAACTTCGGTTCGCGCAGTCCAACGTGCCGACCTGTTGGTTTTCGTCTACCCGACGTGGTGGAGCTCCACGCCGGCGATGCTCAAGGGTTGGTTGGAAAAGACCATGGTGCCCGGTGTCGCGTTCGTGTTCAACGATTCCCATAAGGTCCGGCCCGGGCTCCGAAACATCCGGCAGATCGTCGGGATTACGTCCTACGGCTCGCCGCGAACCTCGGTCAAATTGCTCAACGACAACGGTCGCCGCACACTGCTCCGGGCGCTTCGATTGAACACGGGCTGGAGGACTCGGCGAACCTGGCTGCCTTTCTACGCAATCGATTCATCGACCCCCGCCGAACGAACTGCTTTCATCCGACGGGTCGAACGACGGATGGCCAGCCTGTGAAGACACTCGTCGTCTACTGCCATCCGGTTGCAGGATCGTTTACCAGCGTCGTGCGCGATGCGGCGCTGCAGGGCCTCGCCGACGGCGGCCATGAAGTGCGGCTCCACGATCTGCACGCCGACGGCTTCGACCCGGTTCTCTCTGCCTCCGAGCATTCGCTACATCTGGACTCGGCGGTGCCCGCCGATGTCCAGCGGTATGCAGACGATCTTGTCTGGTGCGAATCATTGGTGCTCGTCTATCCAACGTGGTGGTCGGGTCAACCAGCGATGCTGAAGGGTTGGGTCGATCGGGTCTGGGTCAACGGTGTCGCATGGACGCTGCCCAGCGGCGCGAACCGCCTTCGTCCTCTGCTGGGCAACATTCGCTTGATCACGGTTGTCACCAGCCACGGGTCGTCGAAATTGGTCAACTCGTTGGAGGGCGAGTCAGGCAAGAGAATCGCCAACCGAAGCCTGAGGATCCTGTGCAATCGCCGGTGCCGAACTCGTTGGATCGCGATCTACGGCATCGACACGTCGTCGCAGCAGGATCGCGTCGCGTTTCTACATCGCGTTCGACGACGTCTCGCCAAGTGACTGCCTGGCCGACGAGATGGCCGTTGCCACTTCGGCGATGTTG